>JAIQGB010000156.1 GCA_020072905.1 Terriglobia bacterium
CCCCGCGGCCGAGGCCGAGTTCCGAGCCAGTCTGAAGCTCCAGGCGCGGAACCGCGAGGCGGCCAAGGGCCTTGCCACAAGTCTCTATCTCCAGAAGAAGTACCCAGAGGCCGTGCCCATCTTTGAAGCGCTCGTCCGCTCGCCCGACGCGCCCCCCGGAATCTTTTTCATCCTTGCGACTTGCTACGACCACCTCCACGACATCAAGAAGGCCTTCGAGTATTACACTCGGTTCCTCGAGCTCTCGCATGATCAGAGCCCGGATCAGGAATGGCAGGCGCGCCAGCGGGCGAAACTCCTTCAGCGCGAATTGCGAAAATAGCTATAATGAATCGCAGGTTATGGGCGCGCGAAAACCATGGTGGGCTGTCTTCGTTCTCCTTTTGCTTGTGCCCCCGGGTGCTCGGCTGGCCTCTCCGCCTCGCCACCAAGACAAAGAACCAGATCTCCTGGCGCGCCTTCAGCGCGAGCCGGATCCCATCAACAAAGCCAAGTTGGAAATCCGTCTGGGGCGACTGAAGCTTTTCCAGGCCATCGCTGCCTTCGACCAGGGGAAGCTCGAAGAAACGAATCGGCTCCTGGGCGTGTACACGGAGACCCTGAACAGCGCCTGGGAACGGCTGAGAAGTTCGGGCCGAGTGGCGCATAAAAAGCCTTCGGGCTTCAAAGAGCTCGATATCGAACTGCGGGAGGATGCCCGGTATCTCGAGGATCTCAGCCACCGCATTCCGTACGCCGACCGCAGTAAGGTGAAAGTAACCGCCGAGCGCGTCGACGCACTGAGGAACGAAGTGCTCAGGGCGCTGTTCCCTCCGACGCCGCTTCGCAAGGGCGGAAACGAGAGCAAGCGATGAAGGGGATTGGGATGTCCGGTGTGAAGTATGCAGCCGCCGGTTGGGGGTTGCTCGCGCTGCTGCTGGCGGCTACGCCGTGCCGCCTGCGCGCACAATCCGGAGCATCGCTAAGTGACGAAGAGGAGGACCGACTTCGTGAGGTCCAGGACCCCGGCGAACGCGTCGAGGTCTACCTCGAGCTGATGCAGACTCGCCTCGGCCGATTCGAGGATTTCCGCCACCAGCCCGCCAACCCGAAGTATGACAACGCGGGATACCTCGACGACCTGCTGAAAGACTACATCGCCATCGACGAGGAGCTGAAAAACTGGATCGATTACCAGTACCAGCAGCAAGGTGACATGCGCAGTGGTTTGAAGAAGCTGTTGGAGAGTGGGCCGCAACAACTCGCTGCACTCCGCAGTATCAAGGAGGCTCCGGACAATTACGCCTCGCACTACACCGATTCGCTCCGCGATGCCATCGACGAGCTGTCGGACACCCTGGATGGCGCCTCGCAGGCGCTCGCCGGTCAGGTGAAGAAGTTCGGAGAATTGAAACGGGAAGAAAAAGCCACCGTGCAGGCCGCCAAGGAACGCGCCAAGGAAGAAAAAAAGCGGAGCAAGGAAGAGAAAAAGCTGCGCAAACGACAGGGCAAGAGCCGCGTTCCCGGTGAATCCAACGAAGACTGACGGCCTTTGACGACTCCCACCCTCGAGTCCCAGGCTGAACAACTCGTCTTGCCGCTGGACCCCGCCGCGGGGCTCGACGCGGTCTTCCGGCGTGTCTTCCGCCGCCTGGGGCTGAAACGCGCGGCGCCGGAGTTTCGTGTCGAGTACCGTCCCTTTGCGAGCCTGCGCAGCAGCATCCATCTGCGCGGCGATGGCGCGATCGTCCATCTGGCGGATGTGCTGGCCGGCGCTCCCCCGCTCGTCAACGAGGCGCTGGCGGAGATCCTTCTCGCGCAGCTTTTCCGGCGACGCCCCTCGCGTGAAGCCCGCGCCTGTTACCTCGCCTATGTCTATAGGCCCGCCGTACGGCAGCGCATTGATGAGGCGCGGCGACGGCGCGGCCGCAAGCGCCTTCTGCCGCCACGTGGGCGCAACTACGATTTGGAGAAGATCTTCGACCGCCTCAACCGCCGGTTTTTCGCGGGCGAGCTCGCCCGGCCGCGTCTCGGCTGGAGCACGCGACGCTCGCGGTGCATTCTCGGGCACTATGATTCCGCCCACGGAGCCATCATCATCAGCCGGTGGTTCGACTCGGCCGACGTTCCGCGCTTCCTCATCGAATACCTGGTGTTCCACGAGATGCTGCATATCAAATATCCCGTCGAGCGTGACGGCCACCGCCGCGTTGTCCACTCGCGAGCCTTTCGCGACGCGGAGAGACAATTCCCCCACTACGAGCGGGCCCGCCGGCGCCTGAAGCGTGCCTCGCTGTAGCGGACAGCACCGCGTGGGGCTTTCTCTCGGCGAGTATTTTCCCGCCGTCCAGTGCCCTCGGTATTAGAATACAAAGCTCGAATCACACGAAATCAAAGGAGGCCCGTCAGTGTTGAGGAGCAGCCTTGCAAGCGCCGTTCTGATCGCTGCCTTGGGTGGGACCGGGCTTTCGGCTCGTGCCGCGGAACCTCTCCAAGTGACTTCCCCCGATAGCAACGTTATTGTCGCGTTCGAACTGAAATCCAATCCGCAACCCTACTTGCCCGGCGAACGGCCTTATTACCGGGTCTCATGCAAAGGCCAGCCCATCCTGACGGATTCTCCGCTGGGATTGGATTTCAAGGGCGGCCGCCCGCTCGACCAGAATTTCGAGATCGTGAAGACCGGACTTGCCACACACGACGACCGCTGGGAGAACGCTTTTGGCGACCGGCGATTTGTGCGCGACCATTACAACCAGCTCACTGTCTCGCTTCGGGAGCTTCAGGCTCCCGGGCGCCGCGTGGACTTGATCTTTCGCGCCTATGACGAAGGAGCGGCGTTTCGCTATGTGTTGCCCAGGCAGGATGGTCTTGAAAAATTCACGCTTTCGTCCGAGAACACCGGCTTTTACTTCCCGCGCGAAGTGTTTGCCTACGCCCTCAACTTGGGCAGCTTCACTTCGAGCTACGAGAACGATTATCATCGGGTGAGCCTTGACGAGATCAAACCGACCTCCATCGTGGCGCTGCCGCTGCTCATCGAGATGCCGAGCGGTCCTTGGGTGGCACTCCTCGAAGCCGATTTGACGGACTACGCCGGCATGTATGTGGGCGGAGTGCGGGGCCTCTCCCATGCCCTGATGAGCAGGCTCTCGCCGCTCCCCGACCGGGCGGATGAAGCCGTCGTCGCTTCCACGCCCAAGGCCACTCCCTGGCGCGTCATCCTTATGGGCTCGCAGCCCGGCACGCTGATCGAGAACCGCGACCTCGTCCTTAGTCTCAGTGCGCCGTGCGCGCTGGCGGATACTTCTTGGATTGAGCCCGGCAAAGCCGCCTGGGACTGGTGGTCGGGAAGTTTTGCGCGCCACGTCGATTTCAAGCCCGGCATGAACACGGCGACGATGATGCACTACGTGGATTTCGCCGCGCGGCACCACCTCGAATACATGCTCATCGATGCCGGTTGGTATCCGGCCCACGACTACACGCACCCCATCGACATCCTCCACCATACGGCGGAGACGGACGTTCCCCGCATCATCGAGTACGCAAAGTCCAAAGCTGTGAAGGTCCTGCTCTGGGTTTTCTGGGGGGCCATGGACAAGCACATGGATGAGGCCCTGGCCCTTTACAAGAAGTGGGGCGCGGCAGGCGTGAAAGTGGACTTCATGAACCGCGACGATCAGGAGATGGTGAATTTCTACGAACGGCTAGTCAAGAAGGCTGCCGAGTACCAAATGACCGTGGATTTCCACGGCGCTTACAAGCCCACAGGCCTGCGCCGTACTTATCCCAATCTGCTCACGCGCGAAGGGGTGATGGGTCTCGAATACAGCAAGTGGAGCGACCGCATCACTCCGGAGCACGACGTGACGCTGCCCTTTACGCGCATGCTCGCCGGGCCCATGGACTACACTCCGGGCGGCTTCCGCAACGCGGCGCGCGGGCAATTCAAGCCCCGGAACGTCGAACCCATGACTCAGGGGACGCGCGCTCATGAGCTCGCCAAGTACGTTGTCTTTGAGAGCCCGCTGGAGATGGTTTCGGATTATCCGGAAGCCTACGAGGGTCAGCCGGGATTCGAATTCATTGAGAAGGTGCCGACCGTTTGGGACGACACGAAAGTCCTGAACGGCGAGCCCGGCAAATACGTCACTATCGCCCGCCAGAAGGATAACGTTTGGTACCTCGGCGCCATGACCAATTGGGACGCTCGCGATCTGGAAATCCCGCTGGATTTCCTAGCGGGTAGGGGCGGCTTGCGAGCCGCCCGTACGTCCGGTCAGGAATATGAAGCCCAAGTCTTGGCCGACGGCCCCGATGCCGACAAGGTGGCCACGAGCCTCACGATCAGCAAGCGGCGCGTGAAGGCCGGCGACAAGCTTACCGTCCACCTCGCCCCCGGCGGCGGTTTGGCGGTGATCCTCACACCGGTGATGTAGGGGCACGACTTGCCGCGCCCTCGTGCGGATGCTCCGAGGAAGGCCCAAGAGTCAGCCCTGTTGGGGGGCTGACCACGATGCGCGCCTAGGATTTCCCTCGACCATGCAAGACGTGACCGGGTTTCGCTCCGGTGTGCTCGCCCTTGTTCAGAACCACTGTTCCATTGACGATGACGTATTCGATTCCCACGGAATACTGCAGCGGGTTTTCGAAGGTGGCTTTGTCGGCGACCGTCGCTGGATCGAAGACGGTAATATCAGCGGCCATGCCAGGGCGCAGTAGGCCTCGGTCAGTGAGGCCGGTAATCTCGGCGGCGAGTGACGTCATCTTGCGGATTGCCTCGCCGAGCGGCAGGACTTTCTTCTCGCGCACGTAATAGCCGAGCACGCGCGGAAACGTGCCGTAGAAGCGCGGGTGCGGCTTGCCCACGAATTCCATGTCGGGCGAGACGGCCGAGCCGTCGGAGCCGACACCGACCCAGGGTTGCCTCATGGCCAGTTCCACATCGGGCTCGCTCATGCCGAAGTAAACGCCTTCCCCAGAGCCGCCCTCCGAGATCAGCAGGTCGCACAGCGCGTCGAGCGGGTCCTTGCCCATCATTTTGGCAACTTCATCCATGCGCTTGCCCTCGTATTGCTTGTTCTCGGGCTTCTGGAGCGACGCGACCTGCACACCGTGCCAGCCGCCCACACTCTTGACTTCATTATCGCCCCAGCCCGGCAGGCCGGTTTCGATGGCCTTGCGGATTTCCGCGCGCACCCTGGGGTCCTTCAGCCGCGCGACAAATTCCTCGGAAGTCCCTTCCTGGTATTTCGTCGGAATGCACATCTCCAGGCCCGTCATCGCCGCGATGTAGGGATACTGGTCGGCCGTGATGTCCAGGCCGCGGTCGCGCGCTGCCTGGATGCGCTCGATCTGGGCGGGCATCTGCCCCCAGTTCGGGCGTCCATACTTTTTGAAGTGGAAGATGTGCGTGGGGAGCCCGGCCTTTTCGCTGATCTCGATGGCCTCGTCAATGGCGCTCAGGCTGGTGTCACTCTCACTGCGAATATGGCTGGCGTAAATTCCCCCGTAATGCGCCGCCACGCGGGCGAGTGCGATGAGTTCATCCGTCTTTGCAAAGGTATTCGGGACGTAGATGAGCCCGGAGGAAAGGCCGATGGCGCCGTCGCGCATCGCTTGCTCGACGAGGTCCTGCATTTCGGAAAGTTCCCTCACCGTCGGCGCACGGTTGACGTTCCCCATCACGCACCGGCGCACCTGGCCGCTGCCCACGTAGGAAGCGATGTTGACGGAAATGCCTTGCCGCTCGAGGCGGGCGAAGTACCCGCCGAGCGTTTCCCAGTCGCGCTTCAGGCCGTACCGTTCCAGACCTTTATCGAATTCGGCCGCGGCGGGGCCGAGCACCGGAGCTACCGAGCTGTCCTCGCCAATAATCTCCGTCGTCACGCCCTGACGAATCTTGCTTTGCCCTTTGCCATCGACAAGCAGCGTGTAATCGGAATGCGTGTGCAAGTCGATGAAGCCCGGCGCAACCACTAGGCCCTTCGCGTCGATCACCTGGCGGGCGGTGGCCTCCGGCAGCCGGCCCACATCGGCGATGCGGCCATCCTTAACGGCGACCGAGCCCTGAAACCACGGGCCTCCGCTGCCGTCGAGGATGCGTCCGTTGACAATCAGCAAATCGTATTGGGGAGCCTGCGCCGCCGAATGCGTACCAAACCAGCCGGCGAGGACAAAGGCCGCAAGTCCCAAGGTGGTTAGCCCGACGAGATGAAGAATCCTCAAGGAGTGTTTCACTAGAGCCTCCCGAAGCGACAAGATAGGTGCGAGGCATTATACTGAAGTCTTATGCGCGATGAATCCCAGATCAAGCTTGTGCCGGTGCGCGCCTTCAGTGGCGGGACTGCGCGTGTTGATGCCGAGCTGGCCCAGAACATCCTCGCGGCAGAGGGAGTCGAATGCGTGCTGTCCGGCGATATCGCCGCCGGGGCGATTCTGGGGCTGCAAGTACAGTTACTAGTCCGAGAAGATGACGCGGAGCGCGCGGCCGAACTCCTGGAAGCCTATTTCGACACGACGCCAGGAAGTGCGGCTCCCGAGGACTGACTCACCGCGTTGAGGTGGCAGCTGGGTCCGATTTGGCCCGCGCCGATGATGGAGGCCGCGAACCCTTGAGCTTCTCTTCGAGCCGCGCAATCGCCTTTTGAACGTCGCGCGCCTCTTCCGCCTGCTTTGCGGAGGGCAGGCGGTCGAGGTACTTGCGGTAATTCTCCAGCGCCTTTTGTCGAAGCCCAAGCTGGTCGTAGACTTTCCCCAATCCCAGATAAGCCTCCGGGTTGTAAGGGTCTGTCTGAGCTGCCTCCTTGAAACGGCTGAGCGCCGCGCGGTACTTCTTGCGGCGCAAGTAGAAGTTCCCAACCTCGACGGATTTCCAGGCGGGCGGGGTAACATAAGCCTTCTCTTCGGGTTCGCCTCCGGGCTCATCTTGGGCGGAAACCCGCGTGGTCGGGAGGCTCGCTGCAATGGCCAGCACTGCAACCGCCACCGGTATCCGCAAGCGCCGCATGATGTGATTCTCGCCGCCCGGTCCAGATCTGTCAACGCGCTTTACCCTTGCCTGGATGCGCGCTGCTCGCGTGAGGATGTGTCCTGACCGCAGTCCGTTTGACAGGACGGCGACGCGGCGGATAATGAGAACAGGGAAGACACCGTGGACTTGACGCTTGCCCAAAAAGCCGAAGCGCTGCCCGCGCAGCCGGGCGTCTACATCTTCAAAGATGAGGCGGGACGGCCCATCTACATCGGTAAGGCCAAATCGCTCCGCCACCGCGTGCACTCCTATTTCCAGGAGTCGCAGCCCTCGGACACCAAGCGTGACCGCATGCTCGAAGCCGCGCGGGACCTCGAGACGATCCTCGTCGACAACGAAAAGGAGGCGACGGCACTCGAGAACAATCTCATCAAGCAATTCAAGCCGCGCTATAACGTCTTGCTGCGCGACGACAAGAGCTATCCCTTCATCAAGCTCACCCTCGGCGAACACTTCCCGCGCGTGTACGTAACCCGGCGGCTGAAGAAGGATGGCTCGGTCTACTACGGCCCCTATTTCCCCGCCAGCCTCGCCTATCGCATCGTGGACCTGATCCACCGGCGATTCCTGGTCCCTTCCTGCAAGGAAGACCTGACGCGCTTCCACCCGCGCCCCTGCCTCCAGTATTACATCAAGCGATGTCTCGGGCCGTGCGTCGAGGGATTGACGACGGACGGCCGCTATACGGAGGCTGTGCGTGACGTCCGCCTGCTCCTCGCGGCCCGGGAGAGTGACCTCGTGCGTGATCTGCACACGCGGATGATCGCCGCCTCCGCAGCCGAGCAGTTCGAAGAGGCGGCGCGCTATCGCGATCTGATCGCTACCGTCGAGCAACTCCGTGAGCGGCAAAAGATGGCGGCCTCGCACGGCGAAGATATCGACATCTTCGGGTTCCATCAGGAAGGGCCACTCGTCGCCGTGAACCTCTTCCACCTGCGCGGCGGGCGGGCTGTGGACCGTCGCGAGTTCTTCTGGGAGGACCTGGAGGATTTCAACGCTCGCGAGTTGTTCTCCTCGCTGGTCAAACAGGTCTATCTCGATCAGCCCTATGTGCCGGCCGAGATTCACGTTCCGGTAGACATTGAGGACCGCGCGATCCTGGAAGAACTTCTTAGCGAAAAGCGGGGACGCAAAGTCGAAATCCTCACCCCGCAACGGGGCCAGAAGCGAGCCCTGCTGGAGCTCGTCGCCAAGAACGCCCGGCATAGCTTCGAGCGGCGCTTCCGCATCCTGAGGCCCCAGGCGCGGGAAATGCTGGAAGGCCTCACCGAAGCGCTCGACCTTGCGAAGCCGCCCGGGCGGATCGAGTGCTTCGACGTGTCGCACATCCAAGGCACCGATATCGTCGCCTCCCTGGTGGTTTGGGAAAGCGGGCGGATGAAGAAATCCGACTACCGCAAGTTCATCATCAAAACCGTGCCTTCGAACGACGACTTCGCCAGCATGCGCGAAGTCGTCACGCGACGCTACCGGCGACTGCAAGCAGAAAAGAAACCGCTGCCCGATTTGATCCTCATTGACGGCGGCGTCGGCCAGCTCCACGCCGCCGCGCAAGCGCTGGAAGAATTGCAGGTCATCAACCAGCCGCTGGCCAGCATCGCGAAGAGGGAAGAGATCCTCTACGTCAACGGACGGGAAGACGAGCCCCTCGCACTCGATCATCACTCACCCGTCCTGCACCTTGTCCAGCAGATCCGCGACGAGGCGCATCGCTGTGCCGTCACCTTCCATCGCGCCCGCCGTTCGAACCGGGAGATGGAGAGCGAACTACTGGCCATCCCGGGAGTCGGAGAAAAGACTGCCAAGAAGCTCCTCGCCCACTTCGGCAGCGTGAGCAAGCTCCGCGAACTGACGGTACAGGAACTCCAACAAGTCGTGACCCCAGCCC
>JAIQGB010000157.1 GCA_020072905.1 Terriglobia bacterium
CCCAGTTCACTCAGGACCTGTTCCACAAAGTCGTACTTGCCCATCGAGACGCCGCCGCCTAGGAGCAGAAGGTCCGACTCCAAACCCTCCCGGACCAGGCGGCGGAGCGACTCCATCTCGTCGGGCGCGATGGGCATGGGCCGCGGACGCCCGCCCGCTGCCGCAACCTGTGCGACCAATGTCTGCGCGTTGCTGTTGCGAATCTGGAACCACTGCGGCTTGCGGTCCAAGGACACCACCTCGTCGCCGGTGGGAAGAATCGCCACCTCCGGCCGCCGAAAAACCCGGGCGGGATCATGCCCGACGGAGGCGAGCAGTCCGATTTCGCCTGCTCCGAGCCGGCGTCCGCGGCGCAGCACGACGCTTCCCGCCCGCGCCTCACTGCCCTGCACAACCACATTCTCCCAGTGGCCAACCGGGCGCGAGACTTCCACGCGGGAGCCGTCGACGCGGACATGCTCTACCATCACCACCGCGTCCGCGCCCGCCGGCACCGGGGCGCCGGTCATGATCTCCACACACTCGCCCGGACCGACATCACCCGGGAATTGTTCCCCGGCGCGCACTTCGCCCCGGTGAACCAGTTGCACCGGCGCGGTCTTGATTTCGGACGAGCGAACCGCGTAGCCATCTCGAATGGAGCGGTTGAAAGGAGGGTAGTCGCGGTCGGCGAGAACATCATCGGCCAGAAAACGGCTGCTCGCCGCGGCGAGAGAGACGATCTCGACGGGAGGCGCAAGCTCCGCTGCAATCAGTTCCTCCCGGACTGTTGTGAGCGCCTCTTCGAAACTGAGTAGCATGGGAGGACTCAGAAGCTAGAAGTCAGAATCGGTTGTCCGTCGTCAGGTGCCTGTTGTCAGTTGTCGGCCATGTCTTGTCTGGTGTGGATAAATCCTTTTGCGAAGACCCAAGGCCGATGAAGGAGCCCTGCCTTTTGCCTTTTGCCTTTTGCCTTTCGATCTTTCCCCGTCTCCCGTATGCCGCCTACCATCTACAGTTCTTTCATCCAGATCATCTGGTCGCGCTGGGGGCCGGTGGAAACCACGGCGATCTCGACTCCCGCCTGGTCGGCGAGAAAGCGCAGGTACTCCTGTGCCTTCTTGGGAAGCTGGGCGTAATCCTTCACGCCGTAAGTCGGCTGCTGCCAGCCGGGCATGACGTGATAGCGTACCTTCACACCTTCGAGCAATTCGATCTCGGAGGGAAATTCTGTGGTGGTCCGACCGTCCAGGTCGTATTCCACGCCCACCGGGATCTCGGCCAGGTGATCGAGAATATCCAGCTTGGTAATCACCAAGGCCTTCAGGTCATTGAGCCGGGCGCTGTAGCGCGCTGCCGGCACATCGAACCAGCCGCAGCGCCGGGGGCGCCCGGTGACGGCGCCATATTCGCCGCCGCGCTCTCGGATCTTTTCACCTTCCACGCCCAGCGCCTCGGTGGGGAACGGCCCGCTGCCCACGCGCGTCGCGTAGGCTTTCGAGACGCCGACGACCGCGTCGATCCGCGTGGGGCCGACGCCTGTGCCCGTACACGCTCCGCCCGCCGCTGCGCTCGAGGAGGTCACAAAGGGGTATGTCCCGTGGTCCAGGTCGAGCATCGTTCCTTGCGCGCCTTCGAAGAGCACGCGCTTGCCGCGGTCCATCTCCCGGTTCAGATACGCCGAAACATCGGCGAGATAGGGCAGAATGCAGCGCGCTTTCTCGTAGTATCGCTCCGCCAAGCCGTCCGCCTCGAGCGGCGTCCCCGCGAAGATCGCCGAAGCTAGACGGTTCTTTTCGGCTACGACCTCACCGCACTTGCGGCGGAAGACTTCAAAGTTGCGGAGATCACCGGTACGCAGCCCGCGGCGCCCAGCCTTGTCCTCGTAACAGGGCCCGATGCCCTTGGCCGTCGTGCCGATTTTCCCGACCCCGCGCGCCTGCTCGGCGGCAACTTCGTGGCTGCGATGATAGGGCAGGATCAGATGTGCGCGGTCGCTCACCACCAGCCGCTTGCCGATCGGCACACCGGCTTTCTCGACCCGCTCCACTTCCTCGAATAGGGACTCCGGATTGACCACGAGGCCGTTGCCGATGACCGCGGTCTTGTCCGGACGGACGATGCCCGCGGGCAGCAACTGCAGAATGAACTTCGTCCCGTCCACCACCACCGTGTGCCCGGCGTTCGCGCCGCCCTGGTAGCGCGCCACGATATCGAAGCGCGCGGCGAGGGCGTCGACAACCTTGCCCTTCCCTTCGTCGCCCCACTGCGCTCCGACGATGACGACGTTATTCCACATCCCTGTCTCTTCCAGACTCAGTTTGACCGATGCGCGCTTCGGGATCGTGCTGGATGGTCTGGCAATTGCCGGCGGGGAGGCCGCCGCGGGCTTGCGCGGCCCCGCGGACGAGGCCGCATTCCAAATTAGAGGTGGCGCTCCAACATCTTGACGATGGCGTCTTTCGACGTCACGCCGACATACTGCTCCTGGATTTCCCCATTCTTGAAGACGAGCAGCGTGGGGATGCCGCGGATTTGGTATCGGGCCGTCACGGATTGATTCTCATCCACATTCACCTTGCCGACTTTGGCGCGGCTCGCGTATTCCTCGGCGAGTGCTTCGACGGCGGGCGCCATCAAGCGGCAGGGCCCGCACCACTCCGCCCAGAAGTCCACTAGCACGGGCTTGTCGGACTTCAGCACTTCCGACTCGAAGTTTTGGTCTGTAAAGACCAGCGTGTTCTTGCCTGCCATTGCTCGTCAGCCTCCCATGTAAGCCTTCAGGCATTAGATGCAGAAGCAGCCGATTTGATTTTCGTCCGGGCCCTGCTCGCCGCCTGGTAAACCTTGACGTACTGCTTGGCGGAACTCGGCCAGGAAAAATCCTTCTTCATGCCATTGAGCATGAGCGTCCGCCACGCTTTGGGCTGCCGGTAGTATTCGACGGCCTTGCGGGTGACAGCCAGCAGCGCCTCCGGCGTGTAGTCGGCGAACTTGAAGCCCGTGCCTGTCTTGCCGTTGAACGGCTCGATCGTGTCGTCCAGGCCGCCGGTGGCGCGCACGACGGGGACTGTCCCGTACTTCAGGCTGTAAATCTGGTTCAACCCGCAGGGCTCGTAGCGGGACGGCATCAGGAACATGTCCGCGCCCGCTTCGATGAGGTGAGCAAGCGTGTTGTCGTAGGCGACCTTGACGAGGAACTTGTCCGGGTACTTCGCGGTGAGGCTCCGGAACAGGTCCTCGTACTCCGGCTCGCCGGTCCCCAGCGCCACGATGTAAAGATCCATCGCCATGAGTTCTTCCACCACGCCCGCGATCAGGTCAAATCCCTTCTGCGTGGCAAAGCGCGAAACGATCCCGATCACCGGCCGGTCGAGCACAGGTTGCACTACGCCCATTTTCTCGAGGAGGCCCTTCTTGCAGGCTTCCTTGCCCTTCAAATCCTCCGGCGAATAATTGGCGGGAATGAGCCTGTCGGAGGTCGGATTCCAAGCGTCATAATCCACGCCATTTAGGATGCCCTGTAAACGATCGGCGCGGCTGCGCAGTACGCCTTCCAGACCGTAACCGAATTCCGGTGTCTGAATCTCTTCCGCGTACTTGCGGCTGACCGTGGTGACGAAGTCCGAGAAGAGGATGCCGCCCTTCAGAAGATTGACCTTGCCATAGAACTCCAGGCCGTCGATCGTGAAGAGTCCGGCGTGCAGCCCGATGTGCGGGAGGATGTGCGGCGGGAACAACCCTTGATAGCCCAGGTTATGGATGGTGAAGACTACCGAGGACTTCTCAAAGAAAGGATCGCCGCTGTAGAGATTGCGCAGGTAAATCGGCACGAGCGCGGTCTGCCAGTCGTGGCAATGGATAACGTCCGGCGGATTCGCGGAGCGCTTCAGGAATTCCAGGCAGGCGAGCGAGAACGCCGCGAAGCGCAGAGGGTTGTCCGGATAATCCTGGCCCTTGTCCATATAGAGTTGGTCGCGATCAAAGAACTCCGGGCACTCGACGAGGTAGGTGTGGACGCCGTCCGCCACACCGCCGTCCTGGATGGAAGCGAAATGGAAGCCGTTCGCCAGCGGCAGCGTGATGCTCCGGCAGTTGGGCAAAAGCTTGCCGGGCTTGGTCATTCGGTAGCGCGGCAGGAGAACCTCGACCTCATGCCCGGCGGCGGCCACCGCCTTGGGCAACGAGCCGACCACGTCGGCCAGACCTCCCGTCTTCGAAAACGGCACACCTTCCGACGCTGCAAATGTGATTCGCACGCGAAATCTCCACTCGGGCGAGGCAAATTCTCGAACCGGTTACGTTAGAGGAAGGGTCCAGCAAAGTCAAGGCGCAAGGGCGGCACAAACGGCGTGGGTGACGCGAGCTTGTCCGGCCGCCAAGCCCGATGCGGGTGGCGAGGCCGGCCGCGATGCGCGTCCGGGCTCCGGCCTCACAAGCTTGATGACGCAATTGCGTTACAATCGCCGCGTGGCTTTCCAATGGCGTCCGAAGCTCGGCCAGCATTTCCTTGCCAGCAAGAGTTTCCGCCGGCGGATCATTGAAGCGCTCGGCCTGCGGGCGGATGATCTCGTCATCGAAATCGGCCCCGGGCGCGGCGCCATGACGGCGCTCTTGGCGGAGCGGGTGAAGCAGGTCGTCGCCATCGAACTCGACCCGACCCTGGTGGAAGTGCTGAAGCGGCAATTCCAGGGGGGGAATGTTGAGATTCTCGCCGGCGACATCCTGACGACGAACCTCGCTGATCTCTCCCGCCGCCACGGGGAGGAGAGATGCTTCGTCTTCGGAAACCTGCCCTACTACATCACCTCGCCGATCATTCATCATCTCTTCGAGTTCGCACCTTGGATTCGCGGCATGGCTCTGCTTGTGCAGCGCGAAGTAGCCGAAAGACTCACTGCCCGGCCCGGTTCGCGCGATTACGGCTACCTGAGCGTGCTGGCGCAGTTCTATTCGGAACCCCGCCTGGCGTTCGTCGTGCCGCCTGGAGCGTTTGTGCCGCCGCCCAAAGTCCAATCGGCATTGGTGGATTTTCGGATGCGCGCCAAGTTTCCCGATTGGGCTCCGGACGACCAAGCGCGCTTTCTGGAATTTGTGAAATGCTGCTTCGCTCAAAAGAGGAAAAACCTGCTCAACAACCTCACGGCAATTTTTGCGCGGGCGCACATCGTGCAGACGCTTGCCGGGCATCACCTGCCGCCCTCAGTTCGCGCCGAAGAAATAGGCGTCGAGCAACTGGCAGGTTTGTGGCAAGCCCTCGTCTAGAACGCCGAGGATCATCGGGCTGCTTCTGTTGTTGTGACGTGCCCTGCTGCCATGACACGTGAGAGCGTCATCGCCAGCAAGCCGAAATAGCCCCGGCGATGCGAATTGCAGGTCGGCTTCTATTTTCGCAATTCAATCGAAACGATTTCGCCGTCGAAGGGGGAGCCGTCATACTGGCGGTAGGAAATGGCGGCCTGGCGACCTTTGAGTTGCTGGCAAGGGTCGAAGGATGGTGGAGAGCTCCCAGCGGTCGTCGTAACTTCAACCTTCAAGTAGTCGCTCGAATGTAGCCGGAGCTTGCTGAATGTCCCCTGCAGCGTCAATTCCAGGGTAGGACTTTTGCAGGAGACGGCCACCACCCGGCCCGCAGACCAACCCGCCTTGCTGTTTCCGGCAGGCAGCAAGGGAGCGGCGCGAGCCGCGGTGGTCGCGGCAGCGTCTTCCTCCTGTTTCTTGTGCTCCCCGCGATCTTGGACAGCTTGCCGGGCCTCGGCGAGCTTCTTCTTGAATTCCTCCTCCTCAGCGCGCTCCCGTTCTTCGGCGCGCTTGCGGGCCGCCTCATAATCCTGGTACTGCTGGATGCTGGCCAGAAGTCCCTCGGCGCCAGTGCGCTCTTCCACCGACTTGGCCGTAATCCGGATGCGCTCGGCGAGCTGCCGGGCCTCTTCCACCTTGCGGTTGAGCAACAGCGCGCTGACGACGATCAACTGATATCCCGACCCGCCGGGCTCCAGTTCCGCCGCCCGCCGAGCCAGGGACAAGGTCTCCTCTGGGTTTTTCTGCTGGCGGAGAAACAGGCTGGCCAAGGTGGCATAAGCCGGGGCGAACTGGTTGTTGAGCTCGATGGCGCGCCGCAGGCTGGCCTCCACAGGACCCAGGTCATCTCGGCCCTGGAACTCGCGCTCCTTCAGCATGGCAAAATAGTATTGGGCCAAGTAACTGCGCGAGTCCAACTGGACGGCCCTCTGGAAACACTCCCCTGCCTGGTCGTAATCCTCCTTCTGGAAATAGAGGAAGCCCATGCTCTCGTGCGCGGAGGCAAGGTTCGGTTCGAGACGCAGCGCTTCTTTGAGAAGGGCCTGCGCCTCCTCGGGCCTGTGCGTATGGACCTGAAAGTCGCCGCGCACGGCTGCCGACTCCGCCGCAGTGATTTCACGGACCGTGAACCGGCTCGGATCCACGCCTTCCGGTCCCTTCAGTCGGATGCCGTAGAAGGAGAAAAGGCTGATGTAGGCTTGAATACCCTCCTTGAGCCGTTGCAGGTCACCCAAGGCGCGGCGGCGAGCTTCCGGCTCGTCGGTTTCCTGCTGCAGAAGAGACACATATTGGTGGAACTGGCTTTCATGCACGCCCTTGCCGCCGACGAGCAGATAATGGGTCACCGCCCAGGATTCGGCATAGAAGATTGAAACTTTGTTCTCTTCGTTATAGAGGGGCGAGTTGTGGTCCGCGGAGAACAAAGCGTCGAGCGGAATCAGCGCATTTCTGCGTAACAGACCCAGTTGAGCGGCGGTCGGCCGTCCGAGCAGCACTTGCTTCTGGTCGATCTCCGCGGTGGCGAAGAATTCGGCCATGCCCTCGTCCAGCCAGACGGGCAGCCACCGGAAATTCAGACTGGTAAGCAGGTGGACGTATTCGTGGTAAACGACATGATAGAGATTGTCACTCTCGGCGTCCAGACGCAAGGCGACATAATTCTTTTCCTGGCCGCGCACAAAGATGCCGTCGGGATGCACCTGGCCTTTCTTCTCCCAGTAGCCGGGCAGGAGTGCCTTCAGGGCGCGCTCGTCGTTCACGGCCAGGATGATCACCGGCTCGCCTGGGTCGACGCGGGACTTGGGGTAAACCATCTTAAAGACGCCGCGGATCAACTCGAACTGCTGCGCCACGCGCCGGGCCTGCTTCTCGTTGCCATTGGTAATGAGAGTGAAGTGCGGGCTGCGAAGCGCCAGCCAGGTCTGCGGCTTCGTCGCAGCCAGGGAAGGAAGGCCGGTGAGCAGCAATAAGGCGATCCGGGAGACAAACCGCAGCGCATGCATCGTCGAGATGACGTTTAACGCCGAGACCCAAGGCTTGTCAAGCACGCGCGCAACGACAGCGACATAACGTCAGGGACTGAAAAACGGCCGTGCCTGGCGGCACGGACCCGCGGGCATGACTCCCGCGATGGAACCTCGGTGATTCACGACCGGACGCGAGTGTGCTAGGATTTTACCGCTTCAAAAGGCCTTGGTTACGGCAGATGGCAGGTCTGAACCTGCTCACGCGGCGCGAAGAGAGAGGCGAGATGGGCGGCGACCCTCATGGTCCGACCCGCCCGATTGTTCCAACGTTAAATCTCTATATGGTTGTCGACCCGGGCGCCGCGTGGGTTGCGGACATCTACAAGGTGGAGTTCAGACAGGCGTATCGTAACGCGGAAGCCAAATCACTAGGGGAACAGAGGATATGCGCAAAGCCCTCCGAATCGGCGGTGTAGTCATCCTGGGACTTCTTCTGGTGCTCGTCGTGGCCATCAGTCTGACGATCGGCTGGCGGCCGTTTATCGGGCCGCGCACGCGCCCGCTGACCGGCCGCAAGTTCGAAGCGACGCCCGAGCGCTTGGCGCGTGGGAAGTATCTGGTCGAGGGCGACATCGGCTGCCTGGATTGCCATTCCGAGCACGATTGGAATGGTCCGGGAGGCCCACCCATCGAAGCCAAGCTAGGCGCCGGAGACGTTTTCCCTCTCGAGGGCCTGCCGGGTCGCATCGTGGCGCCCAACATCACGCCCGATCCGGAAACGGGTGCGGGAAACTGGTCGGACGATACCCTGGCACGCGCCATTCGCGAGGGCATTGGCCACGATGGGCGCACGCTCTTCCCGTTGATGCCCTACGAGCAATTCCGAGCCATGTCCGACGAAGACTTGGCAGCGGTGATTGTGTATGTCCGCTCGATTCCGCCCCTACGGAATCCCTTGCCGAAGACCGAAATCATTTTTCCCGTCAAATACCTCATCCGCAGCGTCCCCCAGCCAGTCACGGCGCCGGTCCCGCCGCCGGACTTCTCCAACCCTGTCCAGCGTGGCGAGTATCTGGTGCGCATGGCGGACTGCGTTACGTGTCACTCGCCGATGGTGAAAGGTCAAACCAATTTCGCCATGGCCTTCTCTGGCGGATTCCGCCTGATCGGGCCGTGGGGAGATGTGACCGCCGTGAACATCACGCCCGATCCTTCCGGGATTCCCTACTACGACGAGCAACTCTTCCTTCAGGTCATGCGGACGGGTTACGTCAAGGCCCGCAAATTGAACCCCATCATGCCCTGGAACAATTTCCGGCACCTGAGCGATGACGATCTCAAGGCGATGTTTGCCTACCTGAAGACCTTCCCACCAATCAAGCATCGCGTGGACAACGGCGAGCCTCCCACGCCCTGCCGGCTCTGCGGCGGGGTGCACGGCGCCGGAGACAGAAACTAAGCAAGAACGTTTCCAAGCCAAGCACTGTGTAAGGGCGTCCTCGCGCCTTCGGCCGCCCCTGGGGATGGAATCCACGACGACGCCCGACCTGTGCTAGCATGGAACGTGCTAGAGGAGGTCCACCTATTCCATCCCCCAGTGGCAAGCTCCGCGCCATTCCCCTCGGAGGCCTCGGCGAATT
>JAIQGB010000158.1 GCA_020072905.1 Terriglobia bacterium
GCTGGGCCTTCGTCGGCCTTCGGGGCGCGACGCTCGACCAGAAGAAGTCGAAGGTGGTGTCGAGCCAAGAAGGAAGCCGAACAGAGGGGTCCAGCACCGAGAGCAACATCGTGCCCAGGAACGTCTGCTGGAAGAGGCGCGCGACCTGGGCGGGCTTCAGGTTTGGGCGGATGTCGCCCCGCCCCTGGGCCTCCGCGATGAGATGTGCGAGTTCCTGGCGGCCTCGGGCCATATTCTGGCCTGCGACTCTGCCCACCTCCTCGCTCGAGAGGTTGACGACGATCAGGCTGCGCAGGAGGCCCGGACTCCTCGCCGGTTCGCGGGCCAGCTCGCGCAGAAGGTTGTGCCAGATTTGACGCGTGGAGGTTCCACGCCCACGGGCTTCCTCAAGGGCGGCCTGAACCTTGGCGGTTTGCACTTCTGCGAACCCCGCCAGAACGTGCTCCTTGGAAGGGAAGTAGTTGAAGAACGTCCCTTTGCCGACGTCGGCCGCTTCGGTGATCTGCTCGACGGTGGTCGAGAAGAATCCCTGACGGGCGAAGAGGTCGAGCGCGGCGCGGAGAATGCGGGCGCGAGTCTCGGCCTGCCGTCGGGCGCGGCGGCCGGAGAGCCGGCGGGGGGGAAGGGTTGGGATGTTCGTGGCGGCAGGTTTCATCGCTGACCTCCAAGCATACATGACTGTACATCATAAATGACCACAGGTCAAGTATGAATAGAAGTCAGGTGAAGACTCGGTGCTCGGCGGAGGCAATGCCGCGGGCCGGTCGAGAGAAAGGGCGACCGCGCGCGAGCCCGCGGCGCAGGGGCTGGGCGGCTCCGGGGGGAAGTCGGGGCTCAACTCGGCGGCGAGAGCGGCCCGGCGCGCAACGCGGCAAGTTCGCGGGCGATGTGGTCGAGCCGCGCCAGGAGTTCCCCGTGTCGCGTTTCTTCCGGGGCCGGTTTCTTGCCGAGGAAGCTTACGGTTCCACCGGGCTCGAGGACGGCGCGATCCACGTCACGGAGCGACGCGAAGCCTTGACGGTGAGCGGCGGCTTCCAGTTCGGGCAGGGTGATGAGTTCTTGTTGCAGCCGGTCCTTGCGGATCTTTCCCTTGTCGATGAGCGTGTCCGGGTCGCCCTCGACGAGACGGTCGACACGCTTGTGCCCATAGAGGAAGCGAACGACGAAGTAATTGACCGCCAGCAGTGTGGTGGCGCCGAGGAGGCCACCGGTGACGGTGTTATCGTTGCCGATGATGGCATTCTGCACCGTGTTCGAAAGGGTGAGAAGGACGACGAGGTCGAAAGGATTCAGTTGGGCCAGTTCGCGCTTGCCGGCCAAGCGCAGGGCCACCACCAGAAAGAGGTACACGATCACCGGCCTAAGAATTTTCTCCAGGACCGGCAACCCTAGCAGGAACATGTCGTGCCAAAGGTGTGTGATCATCGCGCGCTCCGGGGATCAGGTGCGGTGACTTGAATGCCCCCGATCCGCGCGCAGGTTAGCACGGCGGGTCAACCGCTGGGAAGCTCGCCCGTCCACTACCGACATTCGCAGGTTGTCTCTGTTCCGTCCAGTCGTCTTTAAGCTTGTCTTCAGGCGGCCCCTTGTGAGGTTGTGGTATAGTCCCCGGGAATCTCAGGCAGGGACGAAGCACGATGAGCTTAATCGAGCAGGTTGAGAAGGATCTGGTTGCCGCCATGAAGGCCCAGGAAGCACTGAAGCTCAGCGTCCTGCGCATGATGAAGGCGGCGCTGATGAACAAGAAAATCGAAGTGGGGAAACCGCTTGGAGACCCAGAAGCCATCGCCGTGTTCAGGTCGCTCGTCAAGCAGCGGCACGATTCTGTCGAGGCTTTTCGCAAGGGCGGGCGCGACGATCTGGCCGACAAGGAAGCGGCGGAAATCAAGATTGTGGAAAGCTATCTGCCTGCCGCCGCGAGCGAAGAAGAGATTGCCGCCGCGGTCGAGGCTGCGATCGCCGAAACCGGCGCGACGAGCCCGAAAGATCCTGGCAAAGTGATGAAGGCGGCGATGGCGAAGCTCGCCGGCAAGAATGCCGATGGCAAACGTGTTAACGAGCGTGTGCGCGCCAAGCTCGGGGGGTAAGCGAACGCCTTCCTGGGCCGTTCGCCGCGTCATGGGACCGCCACAGAGTGCGGCGACTTACTAAGACTCCTGGAGAGTTGCATGGCTGCTGAATCTCCTGAAAGCGCCGCGAGTTTCCAACCTTATGTTCCGGCGGGAACGCTGGTCCCCGAACTGACTGTCCGCGCCGTCGTGCTGGGGGCGTTGCTGGGCATTGTTTTCGGCGCCGTGACGGTTTACCTGGCCTTGCGCGCCGGGCTGACGGTGAGCGCATCCATTCCCGTCGCGGTTCTTTCCATCAGCATTTTCAAGTGGCTGGGCCGCTCGACAATTCTCGAAAACAATATCGTGCAGACGACGGGTTCAGCGGGCGAATCCATCGCCGCCGGTGTCGTATTCACGCTTCCTGCGCTCATCTTTCTCGGCTTCTCGCTTGGCGTTACGGATATTCCCCGCGTGTTGCTCCTGGCGCTCGTGGGCAGCATTCTGGGCGTCCTCTTCATGATTCCTCTCCGGCACCAGTTAAACGTGGCCGAGCACGGCACGCTTTCTTACCCGGAAGGGACGGCGTGCGCGGACGTCCTGATCGCCGGCGAGAAAGGCGGCAGCTTCGCCGGCAAGGTTTTCGCGGGATTTGGTCTCGGCCTCGTCTACAAGTTCATGAACGAGGCGCTGCTCTTCTGGCGGCCGCGGCCCATTTATCAGCCCGGATGGTTTCCGGGGGCGACCATCGCTGCGGATGTGACCCCGGAGTATCTCGGTGTCGGGTACATCATCGGCCCGCGGACGGCGGGAATGATTTTCGCCGGCGGCGTCCTCTCCTGGCTGGTGACGATCCCCATGATCAAGTTTTTCGGCAGCGGGCTCACCGCGCCGATCTTTCCGGGTACGGTGCCGATCCGCGAGATGGACTCCTTTGCCATCTGGAACGCTTACATTCGACCCATCGGCGCCGGTGCGGTTTCGATGGCCGGGCTCTTCACGCTTTCTCGCACGCTGCCCACGATCGTGCGGGCTCTTAAGTCGACCGTCGCGCAACTGCGCAAGGGCAAAGCCGCCGAATCCGAGGCTGTTGCGGCGATCCGCACGGAGCGCGAGTTGCCGGGTACGGTGATCTTCGGCGGGGCGTTGGCGATGATTCTGATCGTCTGGGCAGTGCTGGCTTTCCGCGTGAATCCGGGCGTGAGCGGCAATTTCCTCGCTTCAATCCTAGTCGTCGTCTTCGGCTTCCTGTTTGTCACCGTCTCGGCACGCATCGTGGGACTGATCGGAGCGTCGGCCAATCCGATTTCCGGCATGACAATTGCCACGCTGATGCTCACCGCGCTGCTCTTCGTCGCCGCAGGCTGGACCTCCGGAGCGTATCCCGCCGTGGCGCTCTCTGTGGGTGGCATCGTCTGCATTGCGGCGGCGGTGGGCGGAGCGACTTCGCAGTCACTGAAGACCGGCTTCCTGGTTGGCGCCACGCCCCGCAGCGCCGAAATCTCCATGATCGTGGGGGCGCTCACTTCCGTCCTGGTCGTGGGCTTCACCCTAGTGCTTCTCAATCGCGCCTACACTCGCGTTGTTCCCCAATCGATCGCGAATGTGGAGCTCACTTCCGAGATGCGGTTGGTCGGCGACATGGTCCACGAAGGGAAAAGCTACCAGCTCATCAACGTGATCGGCTCGCACGCCATCCCGGATGGCCGATATCTCTACGATCCGGCGACGAAACGCATCGATTTCCAGCAGCGAGTGGGCATCGGGTCCGAACGGCTGCCCGCTCCGCAGGCTGTGCTGATGAGCACCGTCATCAACGGCATCCTTCGCCAGAGCCTGCCGTGGGGTCTGGTTTTGTTGGGCGTGTTCATTGTGGTGGTCATGGAGTTGTGTGGCGTGCGCTCACTGGCCTTTGCGGTGGGTTCCTATCTCCCCATCGCCACGACCGCGCCGATCTTCTGCGGCGGCGTGGTGAGCTGGCTGTTGCAGAAGGTCACCAAGCGGCAGGAAGGCGAGGTGTCGAGCGGGGCGCTCTTCGCCGCCGGGCTGATCGCCGGTGGATCGATCGGGGGGCTGATCCTGGCCGCCATCGTCGGCTTCGAGCTCGAGCAGAAGATGGCCATCGGAACGAAGTACTGGCCGGGGCTTTCAAATTCCAGTCTCCTGGGCCTGCTGGTTTTCGTCGCCATGGCTTCCGCGCTCTTTGTCGTCGGTCGCAAGAAGTTGGACTGAAGAGAAGGCTGAAGGCTGAAGGATGAAGGATGAAGGGTGAAGAACCCCTCCCTCACCCTTCAGACTTCACACTTCAACCTTTTCCGACTTAGTCGCTACGATTTTCCTTCCCGCGGAATGTTTTGGCCGCCTCCGACCCCTTATGCTAGGCTGTTTAGGATGGCGCGTTATCGCGACGTACACGTATCGTTCGGCCCGCCGCTGACGTGGGCGGTGCGGCAAATCATCATTGTGACTTCGGTGATCTTTCTTCTAACCTATCTTCCCCTGGTGATTTTCCATTGGCAGTGGCCCTTTGAGTGGTTCGGTCTCCGGCCTTTTGATGTTACCCATCGGTTTTTCTTCTGGCAGCCGGTTACCTACCTGTTCCTGCATGGCGGCTTCTTTCACATCCTCTTTAACCTCTTCGCACTCTGGATGTTTGGCGCGGACCTCGAACGGATGTGGGGGCCGCGCCGCTTTCTGACTTATTTCTTCTTGACCGGGATCGGCGCCGCGGTATTCGACGTTCTTCTGCAGCCTTCCATGATCGTCCCGACCATCGGTAACTCCGGCGCCGTCTACGGTGTTCTCCTTGCCTTTGGTCTCCTGTTTCCCGAGCGACCCATCTACCTCTGGCTGCTGATCCCCGTGAAGGCGAAATGGTTCGTGCTGGTGATGGGCCTCATCGAATTCGTCAGCTCCTTCAGTAATCCCGGGTCCACCGTCAGCCACGTCGCCCACTTGGGCGGAATGCTGGTCGGCTTCCTCTACTTGCGCGGCGGCGGCATTCCTTACCGAGTGCTGTTGCACTATCATGAATGGCGGCGCGCCCGGCTGCGCCGGAAGTTTGATGTGTACATGCACGATCACGAGCGTAAGGACGACGCCGGGCGTTGGATCAACTGATCGAAGGTTGAAGTCTGAAGGCTGAAGGATGAAAGCAGAAGCCGCACAGTTCTGTTTCACTTCATACTTCATCCTTTAGCCTTCAACCTTTCTCCGACCCTCCCTCGCGGAAAAGGAGGTTTCCCATGCTTTCCCCTGCGCAAGCCATCCTCAGAATTGAAAAGGAAATGGCCCGCGACTTTAACGCCGGCAAGCTCGATGCCCTGCTGGCGCACTTCCATCCTCGCGTGGTGGGCTTTTCCTCGACGCGGCAGGAGAGAATTGCGGGCCGCGTGGCGATGCGGAAGACTTTCGACTACTACCATCAAGCTTCCAGCCACATGAAGTACCACATCGCCAAGCCGCAGATTCACATCTTCGGCGAGGTCGCGGTCGCAACCTTCTATTGGACCGTGGAGCTGGGCACCGGGCGGCCCCGTCACGCGATCCACGGCCGCGGCAGCCACATCTTCGCGCGGCAGAACGGTAAATGGCTGATCGTCCACGAGCACTTCTCGCGCGCGCACTAAAGTCGCATCGTGGGCGGATGCCGAGCCCCATAGCGCCTCTGACTGCGGCGCGCAGTCTTGAGCATCGGGTTGACAGGCTGCTTGTGCGGTGATAGTTTGCCTCTGGTGGTTAGTTCTTTGAAAACTTTGGTTCCCGTGGTGGTCCGCCAGCAAGCGGACGAAAAGGAAAGGCCGTGCAAATCGGCTGCGGTCCCGCCACTGTGATCGGCGAGTCGGATCCTCTTCCGGCGTAAAGCCAGCCACTGTCCCCCCTGCGGGATGGGAAGGCTGAGGATGCGGCGACGACCCGAAAGCCAGGAAGCCTGCCCCGGGGACTTGAACTCAAACCCGCTCTTCGACGGAAAGAGTCCTGGGGTGAAGTGGCCTTCCGGTTCCGCAGCGAGGAATTGGGAGGTTTTTTCTTTTTCGCCATCCCGCCTTGGAACTCCTTTCGTCGGCGTCCCCGTCGCGAGAACGGGGAGAGGGAGTTCCTTCGTGCAGAAAGCAAAAGACAAGAGTCAAAGGTCAAGAGTCGGCAGTTGGCAGTCGGCAGTCGGCAGCCGAGGAGTCAGAAGTCAGGAGTCAGAAGTCACAAGCAAGACAACGGCCCCCGAACTACGGGTGACGGAACGTGGTCGCTTCCAATCCAAAATCCAAAATCCAAAATCCAAAATCGAAAGGCCCGGATCCCGAAACCCGAACCCCGAATCCCGAATTTGTGACCCCGGACTCCGGAGGGCCGTGCTTGCGACTGCCGGAGTTGTGCTTCTATTGATCGCGAGCAGCGTCAGTGCGCGCGCGGCGACGATCGAAGGCACGGTCTTCGACCCGAGCGGCCAGCCCGTGCCGGGCGCACAGGTCAATCTGCTGGCCCGGCTCTCTCCCCTGGCGGAGCGGCAGAGCGATGCGCAGGGCCGGTTCCGTTTTGAGAACCTGCCGCCCGGTGCGTACGGATTGGTGGCCAATGTCCCCGGGTTCACGGCGTCGACAAGACCTGTTGAAGTGGCTGCAAGCGAGGCTCGCTCGGTGGACCTGCGGCTGGCCTTGAGCGCGGTCGAAGAACACGTTGTGGTCTCGGCCAGCCTGGGAGGCGCGCTGGCGCCGCAGGTCGGGTCGTCGCTGAGCGTTCTCACGCAGAGCGACGTCGAGGAGCGCGGGGCGCAGTCCGTTCTGGAAGTCCTGCGCGAGGTGCCGGGCGTTGCCGTAACTGCGGCAGGCCGGCGCGGCGGCGCGACCGGAGTCTTTATTCGCGGCGGGAATTCCAATTACAACCTGGTGATGATTGACGGAATCCAGGTCAACCAATTCGGGGGGGATTTCGATTTCGCCCCTCTGCCCGCCGAGAGCGTTGATCGCGTGGAGGTGATTCGCGGCCCGCAGAGCGCCCTCTATGGTTCGAACGCGGTGACGGGTGCCATCAACATCGTAACGCGCCGGGGGCAGGGACCACCGCGTTTCACCGTGCTTGCCGAGGGCGGGAGTTTCACGACCCGGCGCTTCGCGACGGGTGGCAGTGGGCTCACGCGCGGTTTGAGTTGGGCTTACACCCTCTCGCGGCTTGATTCCGGCGGCGTGGTCCCAAACGATAACTTCCGCAACCAAAGCGCTTTCCTCAGTCTCGGCTACTCGCCGAGCCCGCGGCGGCAGGCGAATCTCCATCTCTTCGGCAACGCGAATGACGCGGGGTCGCCGGGCCCCTTCGGCTCTGATCCGCTGGGCGTCTTCCCCGGCATCGACCTCACCTCGCGTAACAAGCAGAACCTCTTCGGCTACCAGGGCAGTTACGCCGAGCAGTTCACACCACGGCTCAGACAGGTGGTGAGCGCGAGCATCGCAACCAACGACTATTACTTCCGCACGCCCTTCGGCGACTCGTATTCCAACAACCTGCGCGGAGTGGTGAACACGCGGAGCGAGCTGACTGTCTCGAGCCAGGATTTCCTGGTTTTGGGTTTCGAATACAACCGCGAGCAGGTCAAGAACACTTTCATCGCCGATGCCGGCAACGCGCCGTTCTTGCTGCCGCGCACGAGCTACGCCTATTTTGTGGAGAATCGTTGGAATCCCACGCGACGCTGGGTGGTGATCGCCGGCGTGCGCGTGGACGATATTCGAACGCACCAGCTTGCGCCGGATGCCTTTGGGAAGCGTCCCCTGCTCCCGGCGGATTCCATCGCCAAAGCGAACCCGCGCCTTTCCGCCACCTATCTTGCGCGCGAAGGATCAGGGGCGGGCCACCTGGGGGCGACGCGCCTGCACGGGTCCTTCGGTACGGGCATCCGCGCGCCGAGCGGCTTCGAGCTTGCCTTCACCAACAACCCCCACTTGAAACCGGAGCGGAGCCTCAGCTTTGACGCCGGCGTCGAGCAGCGTTTTCTCGAGGACCGCGCCGTCCTTGACGTCACCTACTTCTCGAACCGCTTCAAGGATCAGATCGTCGTTCTGGGCGCCTCGCTTAGCAATCTCAGCAGCTTCATTTCCGATAATCTCGCCAACGCGCGCGCCCGCGGCGTGGAGGCGTCGGTGCGTTTCCGGCCTGCGCGCTCTCTGGACATCGCGGCCAACTACACGCGACTTGATTCCTCCATTCTGGCGCTCGACGGCTCAACGCTCTCGCAGTCTCCCTTTGAAGTCGGCCAGCCTCTGATTCGCCGCCCTCGCAACTCCGGAAGTTTCAATGCCACCTGGCATCGAGGCCGACTGATGCTGAACCTGAACGGCTACTGGCGGACCGAGGTGCTCGACGTTGAGCCGAACTTTGGCGCATTTGGCGGACTCTTCCCGAACAAGGGCTATTTTCTCGCCAACACCGGATTTGCTTACCGGCTTCCTCGAGGAGTGGAACTGTACGGCCGCCTCAACAATGCCCTGAACCGGAAGTACGAAGAGGCCCTGGGCTTTCCGGCCCTGCGCCTGAATTTTCTCACTGGGGTGAGAATCACTTTCCCGGCTGAATAAGGCTGGGGACTGGGATCGCGGGGGCGGGGGGCGGAGACTCTGTCCCAAGTGGGGTTCGCTTTGGCTGTGAGCAGACGGCGTTCCAGGAGCTCGGATCTCAGGCCGGGGAGCTAAATCAGGCTGTCATCTTTGCGGTGGGTGCGCCGGAGCCCGTGGATTTGTGCAGCCAGCACGATGCCGTGGATCAAAACCCACAGTCCGACGAGGGCGGCTACGACGAGAGCGATGATGCGCAGAGCGGTCTTCATGAGCCAGCCACCCGAACGGTGCAGAATGGCGCGGAGGCGGGGCTCGATTTTCCCGGCCATGGATTCATACACCGGCGAGCTTGGGAAGTCAATCGAGGCTTGCCGCCCGACGCTCCATCCTCGCGGCGGCTCCTGGTGAGGTCACTTCTCAATCCGGTGGACCTTCAGTAAGTTCGTGGTCCCGCGGCGGGCGATGGGCGTCCCGGCGATCACCGCGATGAGGTCGCCGGGCCTCACGACCCCGCGGACGCGCAGGAGATGGTCGGCGCCTTCCACCATCCGGTCGGTGGATTTGACGTGCGGCATGTGGATGGGCTCCACGCCCCAGTAGAGCGCCGTGCGGCGAAGAATGTGGGGAAGGGGCGAGAACGCGAAAACCGGCACGCGTGGCCGATACTTCGAAACCAGCCGCGCGCTCGAGCCCGATTGTGTAAAGACGGCGATGGCCTTCAGGTCCAACTCCTCCGCCAGGTACGCCACGCTTTGCCCGATGCCCTCCGAGACGCTGAGTTCCTCGTCCGCGAATCGGCGCCGGCGATACCAGGCATAACGAGGACTTCCTTCCGCGGCGGTAATGATGCGCGCCATCATCCGCACGGCATCGACCGGGTAGTGACCGATCGCCGTCTCGGCGGAGAGCATCAGGGCGTCCGCCCCGTCGAAAATCGCGTTGGCGACGTCGGAAGCCTCGGCGCGCGTGGGGCGCGAGTGCTCGGTCATCGACTCGAGCATCTGCGTGGCCACGATGACCGGAACCTTGAGGGCGTTGGCGCGGGCGATGATCCGCTTCTGCATGACCGGCACACTCTCCGGCGGCAATTCCACTCCCAGGTCGCCGCGTGCCACCATGACGGCGTCGGCGACATTGAGAACCTCCTCCAACCGGTCGATGGCTTGCGGCTTCTCGAGCTTGGCCACCACGGGAATCTCCCGGCCGGCGCGCGCCAGCCAGCGCTTGAGGGCCAGGATGTCGTCGGAACTGCGCACGAAGGACAAGGCGACAAAGTCCACACCCTGCCGCACGGCGAACTTCAGATCCTCGCGGTCCTTCGCGGTCAGGGCCGAAATACTGAGGGCCAGGCCCGGCAGGTTTATTCCCTGGTGCTCGGCGAGTTCCCCGCCTTCGACGACACGGCACGTGATTTCGCTTCCGGAAATCCCCTCAACACGCAGCTCAATCCGCCCATCGGAAAGCAGGATGCGGCTTCCCGGCCGGACTTCGCGGGGCAGAGGCCGGAAGTCGGTGGAGATGATCCGCGCATTGCCCAGCACGGAGCGCGTGGTGAGCGTCACCTGTGAGTTCGGTCTCAATTCGACGGGCTGGTTCCCCTGTAATGGGCCGGTGCGGATCTTGGGACCCTGCAGGTCCTGGAGCACGGCGAGGGACCGCCCCTGCTGGCGTGCCAGGCGACGCACCCGCCGCAGCCGCTGGGCGTGCTCGAGGTGCGTGCCGTGCGAGAAATTCAGCCGGGCAACATCCATGCCAGCCTCGAGCAACGCACCGAGCCTCTCCGGCGTGTCGCAGGCGGGGCCCAACGTACAAACGATTTTCGCCCGGCGAGGTTCAGACCCGGGGTTTCTGGGGTTCTCGTCCACCATCATCAGGAGGAAAGTATAGCGGGAATGGGCGGGAAATGCGCCGTGCGCGCACTAGAGGTTCAGGAGATAGTCCGAAGCGGAGAGGTTACCGAACCGCACGAGGTTGACCCGCTGGCCAATCACGTTGGCAAAGAATTGCAGGACGGCCGTCAACTTGAGGATCGCGGGATTTTCCCGCAACCGCAGCCAGTGCCGGGCAACCAGCGAGAAAAACACCGCCTTGAAGTAGAGAATGAGCAGGAGCTCCTCGCGCGAGTATCGCTGGTTGACGTTTGCGGCGTTCTTCAGCAGGTAGGTCAGCGCCAGGTAATCGCATTTGAGCGTCATACACACCCGCGGGTAATCCACCGGGGCTTCGTACTCTTCGAGGGTCTTACGGATGACGGGGAATTCGAGCCGGTTGGCGTTGACGATAGCCTGAAAGTATTCCTGGTCGAACTTGCGGCGCAAGATCCTCTGGCAAACCGCCTGGAAATAGAAGAAGAAAAGGGCGGTCGAAACCACCAATACCAGAGACGCCAGGAACATGACCAAGGCCCCTCTCAAACTTCCCGGCTTACCGCCGGAGCCAGTACCCGAACCGGCGCTTGGCCGGTACGGATGGCGCTTGGCTGCGGCACCCGGGCGAGCGCGTAAAACCAAGTCAACAACATTCCCAGCGTGGTCAGTGGCGCCAGGTAAACGTAGAGCGAGCTGGCGTAATCCTGGCCGGAGGTCAGGTGCACCAGCGCAAAGTTCGCAGCCGGACCGGCGAACTGAATCCCCATACCGCAGACCAGCAATGTCAGCTCATCGTCCCAGCTCCGGATCTGCTGCATCAGGATGTAAAGCATCGTGTTCAAGACTAGGCAGGTGAAGTAAAGGTTCTGCTGGAACTCCACATTGAATGCCCCGAGGAAATCGTCGTAGTGGCTGGAAATCGAGAAGACTGAGATCAACAGCGTGAGGGTGAATACAAAGGTCAGGAGGAGGCGAATGAATCGCCACATCTTCTGCTCGTGTCGGCAGGCCCGGCGGAAGAAGGCACACACGAGCAGAAAGGCCCCCAGGGCCAGGAAGGCATCCGTCAGCCAGTAGAAGTAGGCGAATTGGCGCGAGGAATAGCCGTAGCGGTAAAGTACGTAGGGTCGGCTGATTCCGTCCACGGCCAGCAACAGACCGAGATACAGGAACACCGGCATCAAGCGGCCCGCGCGCCGACGGACCGCCATGAAGAGGAGCAGCCCCGCCTCGAGCAGATACACGCCGTATTGGATCGCGACGCTGAAGTATTCCAACTCGGGCAACCCGGTGCTAACGCAGAAAGCGCCAGCCTTCTCCGGGTCGCTCACGCACGCCGCGGAGGGCTAACGCGCTTGGACCATCGGTCGTGGGGGCGGCGTGCCGCCGATCCCAACGACCATCGGCCTGGGTGGCGGTGTGCCGCCAATCCCGACCACCATGGGTCTGGGCGGTGGCGTACCACCGATGGCAAAAACTTGCCGCAAACTCGCGCTGGCCAGTACGATCAGTACCGCCAGCAGAAACGTCACAACAAAATTCTTCATCGCTCTCCTCCAATTAGCGCACATCAAGATGTGAGCAGCCTATCTGGAGGTCGAGCGTAAAGAACTATTTACCGGAAGTCAATACGAATCTATCAAACTTCCAGCCTTTCCATTGTGCCAGACAGAAAATCAAAGTCAAGCCCAAAGCCCTAGTACGGAAGTACTTGGACAGTTTGTCGGAGTTCGGGGCTGCCCAGGATGAAACTGCCAGCCATCAAAGGGCATCCAACCTCCCGGTCGGCCGATTTCACGGCCGGAGCGCCTACTGAAGGTTGGGTGGATCCTGGCTCTTTCGGTTCGAGGGGCCAAGCCGAGGCGTGCTGTTTCGTCCCCCTGGGTTGACCTTCCACCCCCATAATGACATCATACTCTAAAGACCGGGAGAAGCTTCGAGGGCTGACCAAATGAAACACTTATCTGCAGTTCGATTCCTGACCCTTTCGCTGGTAGCAGGGGCACTCCTATTTCTTCCCCCCTCCTTTGGCTTGACCCAGTCGCAGGACCAGAACCCCAGCAGTTCAGGTCCCAAGCCCAATGTGGGAGAGACGGTGCTCGTTCCCAAGAAAACCACCCCTGCCCCCACGCCACAACCGGAGGAAAAGAAGCCGGAGAAGATCAATCCCAAGGACATTTTCACGCTATCCACTTCCACCAATCTAGTGAACGTGGACGTCATGGTCGTGGACAACAATGGGAATCCGATCCCCAGCCTGGGCAAGGTGAATTTCAAGGTTTCCGACGATGGCGTGCCGCAGGCAATCACCAACTTCTCCACCGGCGAAGCGCCCATGACCATCTGCATGCTGGTCGAGTTCAGCAACAAATGGTGGGGTTTCCTGTACATGGCGCTGCGCGACAGCTACGAGTTCGTGCGCGTCATTGAGCCCAAAGACTGGGTGGCCGTGGTCTCTTTTGACATGAACCAGCAAATCCTCCAGGATTTCACGCAGAACCGCTCCGAGGTCACCCAGGCGCTGGACCAACTGCGCATCCCGGGCTTCAGCGAGACCAATCTCTGGGATGCTCTCGCCTTCACCATCGACCGGATGAAGGACGTTCAAGGTCGAAAAGCCATCCTGGTCATCTGCACGGGGATCGATACGTTCAGCAAACTCACCTATGACCAGATGCTGAAGATTTCGCGCACGTCGGACACGGCCATCTATCCCGTCAGCATCCTGGAATTTATGACCGTCCGCTACGGCGATTCGATCGATTCCTTGCAGGCCCGCAACGCACTCATCTCCCTTGCCAAATACTCCGGCGGTCAAGCCTACTTCCCCCGCTTCGAAGGCGAGCTTCCCAGTATCTATCAGCAGATCGCGGCGCAGCTTCGCACGCAGTATAGCCTGGGATTTGTGCCCACCAACCCTTCCAAAGACGGCAAATTCCACAAGCTCAAGGTCGAGGTCGTGGACGCGCAAGGCAATCCGCTCAAGGTCGCTGACCAGAAGGGGAAGAATGTGAAATACCGCGTGGTTTCCCGGGAGGGTTATTACGCTCCCAAGTCCTGAGGCCGGAGAGTGGTCCGTCCGCCGCCCTTAGCCTGCGTCGCGGACTCAGCGCCTTCCAAGTTCCTTACGTCGCCCGCCTTTTCAGATAGCCTGTCCGGGAAGAGCACGCTCGCCTAGCGCGCGCGCTTGGGCCTGCCGGCAGGACCGGTCAGTTCTAGAATGGGCTGGGGAGGGGGGGGAGGCTCGGGGCCGGCCACCTTCAAGGTGTGCACGCTTTCGTCGCAGGCCTGCATGTAAATGTCCTCGTCCTCGCGCCCGGGCGTGCACGCGACCTCCACGATCCGCTCGGAGGAGATCACCCGAGCAGTCAGCAGCATCGCGCGGTTTTGGAACTGCCAGATCAAGATGGCGTCGCGGTTGTTGATCTTGGTGTGCTCGAAATGGTAGCGCGGGATTTCCTCGTAAAGGCCCTGGGTTTGCCATTTGGCCAGAACCTCGGGGGAGAACTCAAAGGTGGCGTCAGGATTTGGCTGTGAAGTGATGGTCAGTGCGGGCGGGATGCTCCAGAACTTGGGCTGCCAAATCCTTACTCCGCCGGGGAAACTCTCGATTTTCCCGTAGAGTCCCGCAGCGATTTGCATCTCCACACCCAGCGAGGCGTTCTGATAGGGCAGGAGCTTGAGCGTTTCCTCCCGCACGCGCTCACGATGCTTGGGTAACCACTTCATCAGGTAGGATTCGCCGCCGAGAACGCCCGCGCCAACCAGCAGGATGCCAATTCCGACGATCAACTGGAAAGGAATCTCCTTTTTCATAGCAAGCCATCTTACCTGCCCCCACGGGTCTCTGCAATGCGCTCGTGCCCGTCAGCATGATTTCGTCGTGAGGGCAGGCCACCGAGACCGGTCTCAGCGCTGGAGGCGGACTGAACGCCGCGCGACTCGCACGATCAGGAACGAGGATGCTACCAACAGCAGCGGCACCGAGTAGGCCCCCGGCATGAGGCGCCCCAGGTGTATTGACCCCGCCAGATGCCCCAGGCCATTCACGAGCATGAGCCCACCGAAGAGATAAGAAATCGGCACCATCCATTTTGCCGCCCGAAAAGCAAAGGGGGAAAGAGCTAAGAGCACGCCCACACCGAAAGTCAATCCCGACAGCCAGCCTTCGAACGTGAAAGTGGGGAGAGGGAGGAAGGGAAAGCGCCCGCGCAGAGCCAGAACCGTGGGATTGTAAACCGAGAGGAAGTTGGTCAGTGCCTCGTCGGCAACGTGGATGGCGAGCGCCGCGCCCTCATGCCGCCCTATGCGGCAAAATAAACGGTGATTGTTGAAGGGTAGCGTCAGACCTCAGACGGCCTCGGGACGCTGCCCTTGATGTGTCTCTGGGCCACGGCTGCGACATTAACCTTGCACCTCGGCCCTTTTGCGACACGAACCGTGCACCTTTTGCGACACGAACCGTGCACCTTTTGCGACACGAACCGTGCACCGCCACAATCGAACAAGTGACCGTGTTAGATTCCCCGGTCAGACTGTGTTCGACTGCGGACACGCAGGGCCGTGTCCACAAAAATGCATTGGCGAACGTTCACTATATGAGAGCGACAGCTTTCGTGGCAAGCTTCTGGATGGGTTATCAGGAAGAAGGGACTTCATGAACGATCAGCGGCCAGAGTACGAGCGCCTGATTGCTCCCATAGAGGATCGGATGATTCGCTCTGTGTGGCGCATCGTAAGAGATCCCACCGACGCGGAAGATGCCTTGCAGGATGCCCTGCTCACGGTCTGGAAACGTTGGGGCCCGGTTCGGAGGCACCCGAATCCCCACGCTCTGGCTTTACGCATCTGCATCAACGCGGCACACGAT
>JAIQGB010000159.1 GCA_020072905.1 Terriglobia bacterium
AAACGGACAGCACCGGGGGAATGGGGATCTACGGCCTGGCGACGGCGGCCACGGGGACGACGTTCGGGGTGCGAGGCGACGTGTTGAGCCCCAGCGGTCGGGGCGTGTACGGCAACGCCACAGCAGGCACGGGGGTGACATACGGGGTGCTGGGCATTGCGGCGAGCACCTCCGGGATCGGGCTGGCCGGTCAGGCAACAGCGGTGACGGGGAGCACGATCGGGGTGCGCGCGGTGAACAGTTCGCCGGCGGGCACGGCAGCGATCTTTGATGCGCTGGGCGGTGGGAAGATCTTGAGCGGCCGCACCACCGGCTACGTCGAGAAATTCAGCGTGAGCGGCAGCGGCGCCCTCGCCGCCGGCGGCACGGTGACTGGCACTCGTTTGATCTCGACGATTTCAACCGGCACCGCGCCACTACAAGTCAGCTCCACAACCCTGGCGCCCAATCTCAATGCCGATCTGCTGGACGGTCTGCACGGCGGCAGCTTCGCGACGTTGGGGGCGAACATCTTTGTCGGCAGCCAGAGCGTGACGGGGAATCTCAGCCTCACCGGGTCGATCAACTCGAACGGATTGCGCGTGGACGCAGCGCCGGACGGTCCCAACGTGGTGATCGGCAACGGCCTGAATTTCGTGACGCCAGGCGTGCATACCGCCACGATCGGCGGTGGAGGTGAGATCGGCAAACCTAATCGCGTGACGGACCACGCAGGCACGGTCGGCGGCGGTGCTGACAACCAAGCAGGAGATGACGACGCGGATCTTGAAAACAACTGCTGCGGCACAGTCGGCGGGGGCGTTTCCAATACCGCGAGTGGCGTAGTCTCCACAGTGGGTGGAGGAAGTGACAACACAGCGAGCGGCGTCGATTCCACCGTGGCCGGGGGTGCAGGTAATGTTGCCAGCGGCGGCATTGCCACCGTGGGGGGAGGCAACAGTAACGTTGCCAGCGGCGAGTGGGATTCAACGGTTTCCGGCGGCTTTTCGAATACCGCCAGCGGGATGTTCGCCACGGTACCCGGAGGTCGGGACAATGTCGCGGGGGACTTCACAAGTTTTGCCGCCGGGCGGCGCGCGAAGGCCCTCGACTGGGGTAGCTTTGTCTGGGGCGACGCGACCGACGCCGATGTCAATTCTCTCGGCGCAAACTCGTTCGTGGTGCGGGCATCGGGCGGAGCGTACTTTTCGAACCACCTGACAGCGGGCGGCATCGTGAGCGCGCCAGCGTTTTTTGGCGACGGGTCAGGACTGACGGGCCTGCCGCGTCTCGCGGGCGGCAACAGCTTCGCAGGGGGACAAGCGATCAACGGCAACTCCAGCGACCCTTTGCTGGCCGTTACGCAGGGAGGCGCGGGAGGCGCCATCGAGGGCCGGACCGATAGCATAAGCGATGGCAACGCGGGTTTGCGGGGCACGGCCACCGGCGTCACCGGCCGTATTGACGGCGTCGTCGGCACCACCAGCAGCCCGGACGGCGCGGGCGTGTCGGGAACCGGCCCGCATGTCGGCGTCTACGGCAAGTCCGACCTCACCAGCGGCTACCACTGGGGAGTATATGGAGAGAACTCCAGCCCCCTGGGTGCGGGCGTGTGGGGCCAAACTGGAATTCCCGGCGGCACGGGCGTGGTTGCGGCCTCCACGGCCACAACGGGCAACGGGCGCGGTCTCTATGCCGTGACGTTCAGTCCGGACAGTGTAGCCGCTATCTTTGCCAACAACGGCGGAGGGACGATTCTGGAGGGGTATGCAGGAGACGGTCTGGGCCGGTTTGTCCTCGACGGGGCCGGCAACATCTGGGCTTACGGCAGCATCCAGGCAACGTCTTTTTCAGGCAACGGCTCGGGGCTGACCAACATCACCGCGGCGACGGCGGCCCAAGCCACCAATGCTCTTGCCCTGGGCGGATTGAGTGCTGGCAGCTTCGCGCGCCAAGACGCCAGCAACTCCTTCAACGGCGACCAGAGCATCTCAGGAAATCTTAACCTCAGCGGCCCACTCGTGGGCACGACGGCGAACTTCCACGTTCCCGAAGGCGTCACCGCTGATGCGCTGGTGCTTGTGCAGAATGGATCCGGTAGTGCCCTGAACGCGACCACGTACCGGACCGATGACCTGGCTACGGCAGTCCATGGTCACGCCGAAGGTACTTCGGGGCGCACTTCCGGGGTCTGGGGAAGAACCCAGAGTCCCGACGGCGCCGGCGTTTCAGGTCAAGCCGAGTCTCACACAGGCTCGGCTGTGGGCGTCAAGGCAGTTACTTGGGCGGAACGCGGTGTTGGGGTGGACGCAGCAGCGATGGAGACTGCAACACAAGGGGTGGGCGTGTTTGGGAATGCGTCGGCCGTGACCGGAAGCACCATCGGCGTGGTGGGCACGGTGCAGAGCCCGGACGGCACGGGCGGTGTGTTCAGCAACAGCGCCACTCCCACACCCGGCAAAATCCTCAGCGGCGTGGGAAATGGCACCGAGGTATTCCGGCTTGACGGGGACGGCGATGTGGTGACGACCGCGGGTGACTTCCAGGCGCTGGGAGCAGGTAAAGGAATCATCCTCAAGAGTCCCGATGGGAGCAAGTGCGCGCGAATTGGGATCGATGATAGCGGTGCCCTGTCGGTCACAGCCCTCGCTTGCCCGTAGGCGGAGCGACTTCGTCTGAGAGCAGCCGGCGAGTTCCGGCCGCACACGCCGGACGCGGCGGGGACATCAACGCCACCGGGATCGTCACTTCGAGCGCCGATCTCTGCCGGTCCGCAACACTTGATTGGGGATCCCGCATTACGGTAGCATTCCTGAGCGAAGGGCACGACCTTGGTCGTGCCGAAGCGCCGTGCTTTGGCTCTGAGGGCGGTGCCCTGCGGCGCCTCGCGTGGCGGGGCGCGGCGCCCGACGGGCAGCCGCGTTACGTCCGGTCTTTGGGGCCCAGGCTCGGGGCGGGGTGTTTTTCGGGCTCCGGGGCAGACATGTGGCAGGGAGCCTTTCACCTTGCCGGCGATGGAGAGCTGCTTGGCCTGGATGTTGCCTTCGATTTCGCCCTGCTCGGCGACCACCAGCATGCCCTCGCAGGTGATTTCGCCCTTGAAGTGGCAGTTCAGGCGCACCATCCCGCAAGCGATGCGCATGTTCCCTTCCACCTCGATGCCGGGCTCGAGAAAGCCTACCCAGTCGTCATCGAGGAATTGGGCGAGTTCCCGGCGGCGGCCGGTTTTCTTCGCGAACAGGGGCATGGCAGCCTCCCTAGTGCCGGTGTCAGGTCCCGGATGCCAGGAGCCGGAGGTCAGTTCTCAGTTGACATCTATCAGTATCAGATATATTCTGATATACATAATACAACAACGAGAATAGGGCCGTAATCCGTTACCATCCCCTTCTCGCGTCGAGCCATCTTACAACGCTAGCGGCGCGTAATCCACTCGAAGATGCGGTTCAAGTCTTCCGCCGAATAGTAGCGGATCTCGATGCGGCCGCTCTGGGGGGTGCCCAGGATTTTGACGCGCGTGCCGAGCGTGCGTTCGAGTTGGAGGATGGCGGCACGCACGTTGGGATCAACTTGGTCCTCCGCGGTCGGCAGAGCGACGGGCGGCGGCTCCCAGGCCGCGTATTCTTCCGCGTCGCGCACGGAGAGGCCTTTTTCTGCGACTAGGCGAGCGAGTTTGGTCTGCTCGGCTTCTGATTTCAACCCCAAAATGGCGCGCGCGTGCCCGGCAGTGATTTTGCCCTCCACGAGGAGCGCTTGCACATCCTCCGGCAGCCGCAGCAGGCGCAAGATGTTCGTTACCGTCGAGCGGTTGACGCCCAGGCGGCCGGCGATTTCCTCGTGGGTGAGGCCGTGCTTCTCCTGCAGCGCGTGCAGCCCGTGGGCGGTTTCGATGGGGTTGAGGTCCTCGCGGATCAGGGTCTCGGTAAGCGCAAGTTCGAGGGCTTCCCTGTCGCCCAGGTCGCGAATGACGGCGGGGATAGTTTCTATGCCCGCGAGCTTGGCCGCCCGCCAACGCCTCTCGCCGACGACCAACTGGAAGCGGTTGTCGGCGCGGCGCACAAGGATGGGCTGCACCAGCCCGCTGGCGCGAATCGAGTCAGCCAGCTCCTTCAGGCCGGAATCTGGGAACGCCCGCCGCGGTTGGAAGGGGTTCGGGTCGATCTGGTCGAGGGGGATGGATTCGAGCCCGACGGAAGTCGACGCGTCGACATCGCGCAGCAGCGCGCTAAGCCCGCGCCCCAGCGCCTTTCTGGTCATGGTTGATGACCTCCTTGGCGAGTTCGAGATAGCTTTCTGCCCCGCGGCATTGCGGGTCGTAGAGGAAGATCGGTTTGCCGTAACTGGGCGCTTCCGCAAGCCGGACGTTACGCGGAATGACCGTAGAAAAAACCTGGTCGCCGAAAAAGTCGCGTAAGTCGTCGCGAACTTGGTGGGAGAGGTTCGTCCGGTCGTCGAACATGGTAAGCAGAATGCCCTCCACCGCGAGCTTGGGATTCAGGGTGCGCCGGATCCGAATGAGCGTGTCGAGCAGCTCGGAAACACCCTCGAGGGCAAAATACTCGCACTGCACGGGGACGATGACGGAGTCCGCGGCGACGAGGGCGTTTAGGGTGAGCAGGTCGAGCGCGGGCGGGCAATCGAGGATGATGAAGTTGAACTTGTCGCGCAGGCTTTCCAGCTTGCGGCGCAGGAGCTGCTCACGCTCGGGCATCTCAACGAGTTCGACCGTCGCTCCCACAAGGTTTTTCTCCGAGGGTATCAGGTGCAGCCCCTCGACCGCACAATCGAGGATCATGCTGTCGAGCGGGACGTCCATCATGAGGGCGTGATAGAGAGTGCGGCGCGCGGGGTCTTTGGCAAAACCCAGACCGCCTGTGGTGTTGGCCTGCGGGTCGCAGTCCACGACGAGAGTCCACATATCCTGCTGGGCAAGCGCCGAGCTAAGGTTTATGGCTGTGGTGGTCTTGCCCACGCCCCCCTTCTGATTTGCAACTGCGATGACGCGTCCCAATTTTATCCAACCTGTTGAAATTGTAGAGAATCTAGCAGAGAAGGCGATTCTTGGCAACCAAAAAGGCTTTGGACGTTCCACGTGAAACAGGTTTGTGGTTGATGTAGCGGACTTAGGACTTCCAACCTTGCCCCTCGACAGCACGGTGCAGATCTTGCCAGCTCAAAGTCCCGCAGGTGTCTTCCTGCCCACAAGAATCTGTCGCTCCCGCCCAAGAGGTAGATCAAGGGGAGGGTCCCAAGTGAAGCCAAGTGCTTGGCGAGTCAGTGCCGATGCCTGTCGGTGACTGAGCCAGAGGCACAGGCGTCCACCAGGAGCCAGACACCGAGCTGAGTCCTTTGCCAGCTCCTCAAGCTCACCAACGGCTCGCGCCGTCACGAGGTCAAAACGCGGTAAGGGAGACAGTCGAAGAAAAACCCGCAGCCTCTCGCCACGAACCTCGACGCGATCGAGTTCACACGCCCGAGCCACCTCCTTAAGGAATGCGCGCTTCTTCGCCACTGGTTCGAGGAGCGTGACGGCGAGCTCCGGTGCCGCGAGCTTGAGCGCCAAGCCTGGAAACCCGGCACCGCTGCCGACATCGAGCAGCCTACCGCTGAGGGAAACCCATTTGGCCAGGTAAAGGCTCTCGCCAAAATGGCGCGTGACGCACTCCTCAGGCCTTCGGATGGCGGTGAGGTTGATTCTCTGATTCCAATGCAGCAAGAGGTCGAGGTAGATGAGTAGGTTCCTAGCCTGCTGCTCGGCAAGGGCGATTCCAAAGGGGGAGAGGAGCTGTCCGAGGCGCGCTTGATCAATCACCGCGCCATTCTAGGCGCAGCGTCAATTCCCCGCAAGGGGGAGACGGAGCGCGAGCGGATTTGTCGGAACTGCAAGGTCATGGGGTTCTCCTTGCGCCGAGATGTTTCACGTGGAACATATCTAGCCAACATGTTGATATCAAACGCGTTCCAAAGAATTGTGAGCACCCAGATACATGGGCAGTGCTCCTTGAGAGGGGGCACAGTGGACCCACTTGTCGCGCCGGCTTCCAGAATATAGATAGCCTAGAATACTAGGCAACACAGTCTGCTCGGCGCGAGACCCCCCCTGCCGTCTTCTGGGTCCCCGGTCGTGGCCGGACCGGGGCCGTTTCCGCCGTTTGGTAACCCCCGTGCGGCGCTCTTGCCGCCCCCGCGACTGCACGTGTTACCATAGTGATTCACTTGGGGCATCAATCCAGGGAGGCGTCCCGTCTGGCGGCTCGCGTGCTCTGCGCAGTGCCTGCGAGCCATCGGCTATCCGCCCTGCTTTGCTGGCGTGGTGCGGAGGGGCAAGCGCTCAAGCCATGAAACCCAGCGAGTCGAGGTAGAAGGATTGGCCGGACGCAGTGAACCGATCGCGGTGGTGCTTTTTCAGTTAGGCGGGCCGGACTCCCTCGACGCCGTCGAACCTTTTCTCTTCAATCTCTTTTCTGACCCTGACATCATTGACTTCCCATTCGCGCGCTTGGCGCGGCCGACGCTGGCCCGGCTGATTTCTTCGTGGCGCGCGCGGCACGTCCAGCAGCACTATGCGTTGATTGGCGGGAAATCGCCCCTTCGCGAACTGACCGAGCGGCAGGCCGCAGCGCTCGAACGCGAGCTGCGCAAGACCGTTGATGCGCGCGTGTTCGTGGCCATGCGCTACTGGCATCCGCTCACCGAAGAGGTTGTCGAGCCAATTGCAGACGGCAATTTCCGTGAACTCGTGCTCCTGCCGCTCTACCCGCAATATTCTAAAACCACCACGGGCAGCAGCCTCAATGAGTGGAATCGTCAATACAACGCTCGTGTGCACCAGCCGCTTCCCACGCGGCTCGTCCGCGAGTTCTTCGATCATCTGGGCTACCTCGACGCGGTCGCGGAGAGGATCAATGAAGGCCTGGCCCGATTCCGGCCGTTGGATGTCATTCTGAGCGCTAGCGAAGAATCTCAGCATTCTGAACTGAAAGAGACGCTTCGCGGAGTTCACCCTGGGCGAAATGCGGGGGTCCTTCCCCTTCGCGCTGCTCAGGGTCAGGATGACACTCGAAGGGCTCAGGGTGACAAGGGCCGCCGCTCCCTTCCTTCGTCAGGGCAGGCTCCGAACAGCGCCACAGAAGATGTTTGGCTGGTTTTCAGCGCGCACGGCGTGCCCGTACGGGTTACTGAATCGGGCGATCCTTATCAACAGCAGATTGAGGAGACGGTTCGGCGGGTGATGGCGCGAGGCGGGTGGCCAAATCCCCACGTGCTCTGCTGGCAGAGCCGCGTAAGTCCGGGGAAGTGGCTCGAACCCTCGCTCGGCGAGACTTTGCGCGCGTTCGCCGCTCAAGGCGCCCGACGCGCCCTCATCATTCCTATTTCCTTCGTCAGCGACCACCTCGAAACCCTCGCCGAAATCGATATCGAAGCCCGCGCCCTCGCCAACCAAGCGGGCATTCGCCAATTCGAGCTCATGCCCGCCCTGAACGATTCCCCCACCTTCCTCCGCGCGCTGGCCGACCTGGTGCTGGCGCAAGTCGGCACACGAGCCTCAGCGTTCAGATAAGCGGCGAGCGACGGGGCAGCCCCCGAGATAAATCGGCCTGACAATGGCCCGTGGCCCAGTTTGGGCCGCCGCTGACCGCAGTTTTCCCCATATACCACCTTCCATCTACCACCTACCGCTTTACGGCGGGACATTCATGCGTTGGGTGGGGGCAGGCTCGGCCCGCCAGAGGGAGGGCGGAGCCCTCCCCTACGGCGGAAAAGCCATGCCGGGCAGAAGATCCTGGGAGCGTGGGTCGCGGCCTGTCCGGCGGGTTACTTCCCGCTCTCCTTACATTCCCGGCAGACACGCGTCCAAGGTACGGCGCCCAAGCGAGCTTCCGAAATGGGACGGCCACAAGCCTCGCACACCCCGAAGCTGCCCTGCTCGATTCGAGCCAGGGCCTCTTCAACGGCTCGCAGCAGGTGGCTCTCGGTTTGGCGTAAGCGGGCTTGAACCCTCGCCGTCTCCTCCGCACTCGCTTGGTCGCTGACATCTCCCAGCAGGTGTCCTGCGGCAGGGGCAGGTGCTTCCTCGGCAGACCGGCCGGCAAGTAACTCGCGCTGCTTGGCCAGCAGCAATCGTTTGTATCGGGCAACGTTTCCTGGGTCCACGGCCCGTCTATTCTATAGCAAGCAGAACGCTCTGTCTGCCCGGACTTACGACGGAAAGTTTATGCGGTGGGTAGGGGCACGGCTTGCCGTGCCCTGGGCGGGGCAAGCCCCGCCCCTACGGCGGAAAATTCATGCGGCGCATGTGGTCCTGGAAGCGCATTGGGCGCCCTACCTCCGCCTCATAGCCGGCTCCTTCCGTCCCGACGGTCCATGACCGCCGCCCACGCTGGGTGAGCGGAGAGCTCCCACGGTTGGCGCGTCGCGTGTCAACATGGCATGATGGGCCACCATGCCGGAGCTGCCGGACATTATGGTTTATATCGAAGCGCTCGAAGCGCGGATTCACGGCGCGCGACTCGATCGTGTGCGCATTGTCGGCCCGTTCGTGCTGCGCACGGTGAGCCCGCCGATTGAGGCCGCGGAAGGAAGGGTCGTCAAAGAATTGCGCCGCGTGGGGAAGCGCATCGCCATCGGACTGGAGGGCGATCTGTGGCTGGTGTTGCACCTGATGATCGGCGGGCGGCTGCACTGGGGCAAACGCGGCGTCAAGCTCAGCCCGAAGCGCAATCTTGCGGCCTTTGACTTCTCTTCGGGAAGCCTGGTGCTGACGGAGGCCGGCTCGCGGCGCCGGGCGTCGCTTCACGTGGTGGCCGGCGAAGACGGCTTGCGAGCCCTCGACCCGGGTGGGCTGGAAGTGCTGGAGTGCGACCTCGCAAGCTTCTCCGCGGCGCTCACCCTCGCCAATCACACCCTGAAGCGCGCGCTCACTGATCCGCGGCTTTTCGGCGGCATCGGCAACGCCTATTCTGACGAAATCCTACACCGCGCCCAACTCTCGCCGGTGGCGCTGACGCAGCGGCTGAGCGGGGAACAGATCGAGCGCTTGTACGCCGCGACACGCGAGACGCTGATGGACTGGACCGAGCGGCTGCGCGCCGAAGCGCGGGGTGGATTCCCGGAGAAGGTGACGGCATTCCGTGAAGGGATGGCCGTGCACGGCCGCTACGGCAAGCCCTGCCCGCGCTGTGGCGCCAAGGTGCAGCGGATTCGTTACGCCGCGAACGAAACCAATTACTGCTCCCACTGCCAGACGGGCGGGAAGCTGCTCGCCGACCGCGCGCTCTCCCGCTTGCTCAAGGAAGACTGGCCGCGCTCGCTCGAAGAGATGGAATTGCTGATTGACCGGTCTCGGAAACCTGCTTCGGGGGGGTAGACTAGCATCTTTCCCCCTGCCAGGCGGGAGGAGCCTGGGGGGTCGCATACGGACTTGAGGGCGGTCAAGAAGGCGCTGCCGACGGGTCATGAAGTCCCGGGCGAACCTTCCGCGACCGGAGAAGAAGGGGCTTACCTTTCGGAAGGGCCTCCGTCTAAGTAGTCAGTAGGGAAGAGGACGGTACGAGCCAAAGCCCCGATGGATGGCATCTGCTTGGAGTTGACGGGCCAGTTGGGAACTTCGCAGCCGGGCGAGGCTGAGGTCGAGCGCAGTCTGATTCGTCGCGCGCAACGCGGCGACCGTGCCGCCTTCGACGCGCTCGTCCGCCGGTACGACCAGGAAGTGCTGCGCATGGCGCTCAAGATTGTTCGTTCGTCCGACGAAGCGCAGGACCTTTACCAGGAGGTCTTCCTGAAGGTCTACCGATCCATTGGGCAGTTTCGGCTGGAGTCACGCTTTTCCACCTGGCTCTATCGCGTGGTGATGAACGTCTGCTACGACCATCTGCGGCGGCAGAGGACGCGCGGTGAGGTTCAGGCAACGGAGAATGAAGACGGGCAGCCGGATTTTGCCCAGACGCTCACCGAGGACCGTCCGATCTCGAACCCCGATCGCGCGCTCACCGCCAAGGAAATTTCCGGGCGGCTGCAGGCGGCGCTGACCCGTCTGACCCCGCGCGAGCGGATGGTCTTTGAGCTCAAGCACTGCCAGGGCTTGAAGCTGCGGGCCATCGGGGAAATGTGCGGGACAAGCGAAGAGGCGGCAAAGAATTCACTGTTTCGCGCGCTGCAGAAGCTGCGCGTGGACCTGCGCGACTTGGCTTAGCGCCGGTCCGCGCCGGAGAGATGCCCATGAACTGTAAGGAATTTGAAAACGCAAGCGCTCTTTACCTCTACGACGAGTTGCGCGGCTCGGAGCGCGCCGAATTTGAAGCGCATCTTGCGGCCTGCGCGGCTTGCCGGGCGCGGCTGGAAGAGTCGCAGCGCTTGCACCGCCTCCTCACCGATTGCCCCCGGCCCGAGCCCACCCCCGACCTTCTGGCGCGCTGCCGGCAAACGCTCGACGAGGCGCTGGACCACGAGGAGCTCGGCTGGCGAAGCCTGCTGCGCGGCTGGATGTGGAGCTTTGGCGCCGCGCCGGCTACCCGCGCCGCGGCCGCGCTAACCCTGATCGTCTTCGGCTTCGGCCTGGGCTGGACCCTGCGGCCGCGAGCCGCAGCGCTCCCCGTGGCGGGCGGCGAACCGACGCAGGCTGGATTCAACCCCTCCGACTTGAGCAACCTGCACATTCGCAGTATCAGCCAGGTGACGCCGGACCCGCAGTCGGGCGGGGTGCGCATCACGCTTGACGCGGAAAGGCGTGTGACGCTGGAGGGCTCGCTCGACGACCCGCGCATCCGCCAGGTGCTGGTGGACACGATGAAGGGCTACGACAACCCGGGCATCCGGCGTGACACGCTGGACGCTCTGCGCATGCAAACCGATGATCCCTCCGTGCGCGGAGCTCTGATGTACGCGATGGCGCGCGATCCGAACGCCGGCGTGCGCCTGGAAGCCCTGAAGACGGTGCAGCACATGGAATGCGGCGCGGATACGCACCAGGGGCTTCTGAACGTCGTCGAACACGATTCCAATGCGGGCGTCCGCGCGGCAGCCATCGACGCCCTCGTACAACATCTCCAACAGGAAGGAATGGACGACGCGGTACTGGCGGCTTTCGAGAGACTGGCGACCAGCGACCGGGATCCCGTGGTCAGAATGCGGTGCCTCACCGCCGTCCGAAGGTTACAAGGCAATGGGTAAAAGGCATCCCCGGATTCAAACTCTATTCTTCATCGCCGCTTTCCTGGCGGCTCTCCCCGTCGGCGCGAGGGCGCTCGAGCCCGGCGAGCAGGGTTACGTCAAGCGCGGCGAACCGCAACGCGTGGGAAACTACTGGGAGGAGCGCTCCACCTGCGACGCACCGGCTCGCGAAGGCGGCAAGCTGTTTGTACGCGCGGACTTCGGTGCGATCAGCGTCAAGCCCGGCGCGAACGACCGCCTGAGTTGCCAGATTCGCCTGCGCGTCTACACGAAGGATGAAGCCGAGGCTCGACGGACCTTCCAAACCTTCGACTTGAGCCTGCGGCCGCAGGATAACGGTTTCTACATGAGAGGTAATTTTCCCCAGGAGCGACACGGCTCCCGTTCCCTCGGAGCGGAGTTCGATATTTCCGTGCCGCTGAAATAC
>JAIQGB010000160.1 GCA_020072905.1 Terriglobia bacterium
GTAGTCCGCCTGCGACATCTGCTTGATATCCGCGCCCGCGGCGAAGACCTTCTTGCCGCCGTACAGGATCACCGCGCGGATCTCGTCGGACGTCTCGGCCGCGCGGGCCGCCTCCGCAATCTCGTCGCGCACCTGGTCGTTGAGCGCGTTGACTGGCGGCCGGTCAAGCCGGATCGTGGCGATGCCGTCCGCGACCTCCAGCCGGACGAATTCACCCATCACCATCACCTTCCTGGGGTCAGCGCAGGTCGCCGTTGGTCATGCCTGCGGGGGCCTGGGGGAACGTCACGAGGCCTAGCTCGGCGCGGTCGGCCAGCAGCCGGTGCCGCGGCAGCACCCGCACCGTGTACCCGAACGGCCCGGGGCGGTCCAGGGGGATCTCCCCCACGTATCGCAGCAGGGCGACCGGTTCGGAGGACGGCTCGGCCGTCAGCGTGACGTAGCTGGGCCGGACGATCTCGTCGTCCTCGTCGGGCCGCCCGTACACCGCTTCCACCGTCACGTCGTCCTGCGTCAGCCCGCCCAGGGCGACCAGGACATGCACGGCGAGCGCCGAGCCCAGGCGCTGACCCGTCGACCCGGCGGCCTCGGCCTCCACGTGCTCGACACGGACATGGGGCCAGGCCTGCCTCACGCGTTGCTTCCAGGCGGCCAGCTCCCTGGCCGGCCCGAACCCGGAAACGCCGGCCAACATCCGGGAGGAGGCCGCAGCCGGCACGTACAGGGCCGACACGTACTCCCTGACCATCCGTTCCGCCTGGACCGTGGGCCCGAGCGAGCGCAGCGTGTGCCTGATCCGGTCGACCCAGCTCAGCGGGACCCCGTCCGCGTCCCGGTCGTAGAACATCGGCGCCACCGACTTGGCCAGGAGCTCGTAGAGCGCCGTGGCCTCAAGCTCGTCACGCCGAGTGGCGTCGGCCACCCCATCGGCGGACGGTATCTCCCACCCGTTCCCGCCGTCGTACCACTCGTCCCACCAGCCGTCCCGCACAGAGACGTTCAGCCCGCCGTTCAGCGCCGCCTTCATCCCCGAAGTGCCGCAGGCCTCAAGCGGACGCAGCGGGTTGTTCAGCCACACGTCGCAGCCCTGCACCAGGGTGTGCGCCATGGCCATGTCGTAGTCGGGCAGGAACACGATCCTGCGCCGCACGTCCGGGGAGTCGCTGTACTGGACCATCTGCTGGATCAGGGCCTTGCCGCCGTCGTCGGCGGGATGGGCCTTGCCCGCGACGATGATCTGGATCGGGCGGGCCGGGTCGTTCAGCAGCAGGGCGAGCTGAGCGGGGCCGTTCAGCATGAGCGTGAGCCGCTTGTAGGAGGGAACCCGCCGCGCGAACCCGATCGTGAGCACGTGCTCGTCGAGCGCGTCGTCGATCCAGGTGAGCTCGGCGCCAGAGGCGCCGCGCTGCCGCCAGGAGGCGCGCAGCCTGCGCCGGGTCTCCGCCACCAGCCGGGCCCGCAGCGCGTGCCTGGTCTCCCAGATCTGCGAGGCGGGGGCGGCGGCGGCCCGCTCCCAGTCCCAGCCGCCAACCTCGCCGGGCGAGGAGCCGGCCAGGAAGCGGATCTCCGGCGCCACCCAGGTCGGGGAGTGCACGCCGTTGGTGACCGACCCGATGGGCACCTCGCCGGTGTCGAACCCGGGCCACAGGCCGGCGAACATCGTCCTGCTCACCTGCCCGTGAAGCCGCCATCGCGCGGCACGTCGTGGAATTCCTGAAGTCCGCGGGGCTCGAGGCCCGCCTGCAGGAGGTGAGCCCCGGCCGCTTCAACGCTCTCGGGATTTTGCGTGGAAGCGGCGCGGGCAGAAGCCTGATGTTGAACGGCCACCTCGACACCGTCGGCGTGATGGGAATGCAGGATCCTTTTTCGGCGCGCGTCGAAAACGGCCGACTTTACGGCCGCGGCGCGCAGGATATGAAAGGCGGGCTGGCTGCGGCGATGGCGGCGGTCGCGGCGCTGGCTCGCGAGCCCAAGCTGAAAGGCAACGTGGTGCTCGCTGCCGTGGCCGATGAGGAGAACCAAAGCCTGGGCACCCGCGCCCTGCTCCAGGAGTTGCGGACGGACGCCGCCATTGTCATGGAGCCGACCAGCCTGGAGGTGGACACCGCGCACAAGGGATTCGTCTGGGCGGAGATCGTGACCTTTGGCCGAGCCGCGCACGGAAGCCGGCCCGAGGAAGGACTGGATGCGATTATATTCATGGGGCGGGTGCTGGGAGAAATCGAACGGCTGCAGGAGAAATTGACCTCCGGCCCGCAACATCCGCTCCTGGGATGCGGCTCGATGCATGCTTCGCAGATTGCGGGCGGGCAGGAACTCTCGAGCTACCCCGCGCGCTGCCGCCTGAGCTTGGAGCGTCGCTTGGTGCCGGGGGAAGATGCCTCCACACTGGAGACGGAACTAGAGGATATCGTGGGCCGACTCCACGCGCGGGACCCGCATTTCCGGGCCCAGGTCACGTTGGGCTATTCGGCCGACCCGCTCGAGACGGCGCGCGAAAGCCCCATCGTCCAGCGGCTCGCCGCCTGTGTGGCCCGAGTCACGGGGCGCAAGGCCGTTCTAGGGGTACAGACCTTCTGGACTGATGCGGCGCTTCTCAGCGAGGCCGGGATCCCCAGTGTCTTGTTCGGTCCCGGCGGGGAGGGGCTACATTCCGACGTCGAATACGTCCGCGTGGAGGATGTCCTGCTCTGTGCCCGTGCCCTGGCGGAATGCGCCCGGGATTTTTGTTCGGCGTGACAGCTCCCCGCTTGACGTCGACCTGATGTCTGGTGTTGACAACCGTTCTTGCAGTATTGTGCGGGAGAGGAGGAACCAATCCGAACTCATGAAATGCGTATTGCTCCCGGCCACGAGAAGTCCTATATTACGTCCGCAACGGCTTGTCACGGATTCCCGTTAGCAGGCAAAAACTCCCATGAGCGACTCTCCTTCGCGTACTTCCCGCCCCCTGGCCACCGATGTGCCCACCGTCCTTACCGGGACGTGGCCCGACCGTGTGCGCAACGCGTTTGCCCGTCATCTGGAGCCCTTCTTTGTGATCCTGATCGGCGCTCTGGTGCTGGCCGCGTTTTACTTCTTTCCGCACAACCGCACGGCCTTCCTGAATTTCTTCTACTTGCCGGTCCTGGCGGCAGCCTACTTTCTGGGAAAACGGAAAGCCGTGTTGGGCGCCACGCTCTGTATCCTGATGATGGTGCTGATTGCCTACTACTATCCTGACTCGTTCACGGTGGAAGGCGATCGCGTTTCGGCCTTGATGCTGATCTCGTTCTGGGGCGGGTTTCTCATCCTTTCGAGCGCCGCGGTGGGCTCTCTCCAGGAAAAGTTGGTCAAGGGCTTTGAAGAGACGCGGCAACTCCTCGAAGAGCTCAAGCGCAGCCGGGTTATGGAAGAGATGAAGGAGAAGGTCGAGAAGGCGCTCTACGCCACCATGGACCCGGTCGTGGCCAAGCTGGCTACGGAAGGCAAGCTGCGCTTCGAGAAGCGCGAAATCAGCATCATGTTCACGGACCTGACGAACTTCACGACCTATTCGGACCGCAACCGGCCGGATGTGGTGCTGGATGAACTGAACGCTTTCATCGGCCAGATCGAGCCCGTCATCGACCTCTTCCGCGGCCACATCGACAAGTACATGGGCGACGGCGTGATGGTGGAGTTCGGAGCCCCGGTGGATTTCGACCGCCACGCGCTGCTGGCCGTGCTGGCGGGTTGGAAGATGCAGGAGAAGGTCAAGACTCTGAGTCTGCCTGGGCGCCTGCGCATCGGGATTGCCACGGGCAGCACCATCGTGGGCATGCTGGGAGTGCGCCGGCAGGCCTATAGCGCGCTCGGCGACCGCGTCAACGTCGCCAAGCGGCTGGAGGAAATCTGCCAGCCGGACAAGGTCTACATTGACGAGCCCACGTACCGGGCGGTCGAGCCGTTTCTCACCGTTGCCAAACTGCGCAATATGGGCCTGGGCCGCGAGAGCGATACGGAACTGCTTGAGCAGCTGAGCGTGCTTGAAGAACAGTTGGCCCAGGGGAGTGAGCATCCCAAGCTCCTTTACGATCTCGGAAAAGTCAGTTTTCAGCTTCACGACGCGACGGCGGCGATCCGGTATTTCGAGCGCGCCTTGACGCTCAGTCCTGATGCCACTGAAATCAAAGTGGCTTACGCGGACGCAGTAATGAAGCGTGATGAATACGAGAAGATTCAGCTCAAGGGCAAGCTACGCCGCGTCACGGTCTACGAAGTCACCGGTCTCCGCGACAGGTGGAGAGTTCCAGCGGTCATACCACCGCGCTTAGCGCAAAAGTACCTCGCCGTTCAGAAGGAACTCGAGGTGCCCGAGGAACTGGTGCTGGCTGTCGAAGCGCTGGATGGCTCGATCGGGCACGGCCGCTGCGTGGCGCTGCTCTCCTACGCCCTTGCCGACCATTTGAATCTGAGCGATGACTCGAAGAGGACGATCCTGCAGGCCGGCTACACGCAGGATCTGGGCAAGGAGGCCGTCCCGCACCACATCTTGAATCGCGCCGGCAGCCTGTCGGAACAGGAGTCCAAGCTCCTGGAGAAGTATGTCGCGGAGAGCGTGGCTACGTTGAAACGGCTTGGGTACGTTGATCCCCGCCTGCTCGAGATTGTCCTCCATCACCATGAGATGTGGAACGGGAAGGGGTACCCGGATAAACTCGCCGGCGAGGAGATCCCCATCGGGGCACGGATCACCTGCGTGGCGGAGGCTTATAGCGCGCTGACTGCCTGGCGCCCGTACCGGGATGCCTGGGACCAGCGCGTGGCCTTCAGCGAGCTACGCAAAGGCGCCGAGCAGGGCCGCTATGACCAGCGGGTGGTGGACGCCTTGGTCGAAATGTTCAAGTCCTACTCTTGAGTTCCCCGGCCCGGCGGGCCTTTCCCTGCCCGCACCGAGATCAAATAACGCCCACCTTTTCATGGGATTGGCCGGGGAAGTGTGGCAACCAGGAAACCTCATCGGAATCTTTGTGCATCTTAGTGGGTAATGGCACTTTGGAATGATCGCCTCACGAAAAATGAAAAGACAGTAGGTTCAAGGAGGAAACGAAAACATGCAGCGGACGGGGAAGAACTTCTTGCGTGAGAATTTTTGGGGGCTGAGTCTGACCTTGATCGGCGTCTTGTGCCTGGCCCTGTCGGGTGTGCTCTACCTGGGACAGCGCGGATATCCGCAATTCACCTTGGCGGACGGACAGGCGTTGGATGGGCCGGAGTTCGAGGCGCTGGAGAGGCAGAACCGCGCCTATGAAAAAATCGCCGAAACCGTGACGCCAGCGATTGCCAACATTCGCACGACTCAGGTCATCAAGGTTCAACAATCACCTTTCTTCATGGATCCGTTTTTCCGGCAGTTCTTCGGAGACAGTTTCGGCCAGTTCGGCATCCCGCGCGAGCAGCGTCAGCACGCGCTGGGCAGCGGCGTCATCGTCTCTGCGGACGGCTACATCGTGACCAACAACCACGTGATCGCCAAGGCGACGGACGTGGAAGTGATGCTCTCCGACAAGCGGACGTTTAAGGCTAAGGTCATTGGGGCGGACCCCCGCACCGACGTGGCGGTGATCAAGATCGAGGGCAAGGATCTGCCCACGGTTCCGTGGGGGGACTCGAACACTCTGCGGCCCGGGGACACGGTGATGGCCTTTGGCAATCCCTTCGGACTGAATTTTGCGGTGACCCGCGGCAGCGTGAACGCCGTGGGCCGCTCCGGCTTGGGCATCGAGACCTATGAGGATTTCATCCAGACCGACGCCGCCATTAATCCTGGCAACTCCGGCGGGGCGCTGGTCAATGTGCGCGGACAGGTGGTGGGCATCAACACCGCGATCCTCAGCGCCAGCCAGGGGCCGGACGGCCAGGGCGGCTTCAACGGCATCGGCTTCGCCATTCCTGCCAATGTCGTCAAGCACGTCATGGAAAGCCTGATCAAATCGGGCAAGGTTTCAAGGGGCTACTTGGGGATCTCCATCGGTGACCTCAATCCGGCCTTGGCCCGGCAGTTCAAAGTCCCGGATGTCTCGGGTGTCTTGGTCAACCAGGTGGAGCCCGGCAGCCCTGCCGAAAAGGGCGGACTGAAACAGGGCGATGTGATCCGCACCCTGAACGGTCAGAACATGGAGGGTGCTGACCGCTTCCGGGCTATGGTGGCGGGCATCAATCCCGGGACGGAAGTCACTCTCGGAATCCTCCGGGACGGCAAGCCGGAAACCCTCAAAGTCACCTTGGCTGAACAGCCGGCCAACATGGCAGGTCCCGGTGGCGCAGAGAAAGGCCCCGCGGAGGGTACCCTGCGCGGCATCTCGGTGCAGGATCTTACGCCTTCGATCCGCCAGCAGTTGGGGCTAGCTCCCGACACCCATGGCGTGGTCATCAGCAACCTCGACCCGGACGGCCCGGCGGCGCAATCGGGCCTGCAACAAGGCGACGTCATCGAGAGCATTAACCGGCAGCCGGTAAACTCGGTGGCGGATTTCAACCGTCTGGCCGAGGGAGCCAAGGGCGAAGTCCTGCTGCGCGTCAATCGTCAGGGGAATTCCGCTTACGTGGTGATCTCGCCGAGCGGCGACGACGGCCAATAACGCGGCTGCCCGGGCGGGTGGCGCCTTCCGGCTTCACGCCGGTTGACGAGGTAACGGGGGTGGGACTGCATTTCGCCCATGGAGTTCCACCTTCGCCGGCTGAAACGGGGACTGGTACCCGGCCCGGCCGCGGGGGCCTGCTGATTGTGGTTACCCTCCTCTGCGGTCATGTGGGCACGAAAGAAAAAACAGAGCCCAATTCCAGAACTTGGCCTTTACACTTCGCACTTTAGACCTTATCTTTGGCACCTGTGAAGCACGTTGAGGTGTATCGTCATAGCAAGCGCGGGGATGGCAAGGGCCTGAGCGAAGAGGGTAGGGAACTGGCCCGTCGGGCGCGCTCTTTGCTCGCCCCTCCCTATGACCTCTGTGTCTCAAGTCCCAAGGAACGTGCCCGCGAGACCATGGAGGAATTCGGTTTCGAGCGTTACGAGGTCGATGAAGCCTTCACGGCCGTCAACCCCTGGGAGCCGTTTGATGCGGAGGTCTCCAAGCTCGCCAAGGATCGCGGGATCATTCCGCTCGCCGCCTGCTGGGAAATTCCCGAAGCCCTAAGCTATCTCAAGCTGCAAGGCGAGACTTTTCTCGGCGCTGTGAAGCGAGTTGCGCGCAGGCTTCCTGAGCAGGGCCGCGCATTGGTCGTTTCCCACGGCGGCATTCTCGAAGCTGCGGCGCTCCACGGCTGCTCCCCTTACGAGCTCTCCGAAATCGGCGGCGAAGTCGGTTTCTGCGAAGGCGTGGTGTTCAAGATCGAGGGCGAGCACCTCGCCGGGATCCAAGTCCGGCGCCTGCCCCGCTCCTAGTGCCGTTCCAACTGTTTGGGGTTGTGCGTTCCGGTCCGTGAGGCAGCCTCCTTTCGGTGCTTCCAGCTCTCGAAGATTCGCCCAATAGGTTGGAACGGCACTAGCTTACTCCCCGGCGTTGCCACCCGGGACTTGGTTTGGATTTTGGGCCTGACATGCCAGTTCATCCCGATTAATGTCCGCACCATAGCGCCCCTCGCAATATCCCTCAAATATGGAACGCAGAAGGGCTCCACGAGCCAGCCGCTCAGCGGCCCGGTGCAGGTGACCTTCGAGCTGTTCCGGGAGCAATTGGGCGGGGAGCCTCTGTAGTGGGAGACGCAGAGGGTCGAAGTCGATGCGCTGGGCTGCGGCCCCGGAGGTTGGTCGCAGAGACGGGCGCAAAGATCGGGTCGACGGGGCGGACTTTTTGTCAAATATATCAAGGATTCTGCCATTTCGTCCCTTGACATTGCACACCTTTGGTCCTAGATTTGGCGCAGCGTTTTCTCCACAAACCTAAGCGGAGGTGCAGTGATGCGCCGGACATTCCTTACAGCATTGGTAGTCTTAGTGTGCTTTCTCTACGTGACAGAAGTGCGCGGACAGGAGTTGGCAACGACAGCCAACCCGCCGTCCAGTGCCGCGTCAACGTCGAGCAGTTCGGTGCCACGGATGATTCGCTTCAGTGGCACGCTACGCGACCAAGCAGGCAAGCCTCTCAGCGGACCGAGCAACGTGAGCTTCTCGATTTTCGCCGAGCAGGAAGGCAGCAGCCCGCTCTGGTGGGAGACGCAGACCGTGCAAGCGGACGCGCAAGGACGTTACGGCGCGCTCCTGGGGGCGATGCAGCCGGAGGGATTGCCTTTGGAAGTTTTCACCACCGGCAAGGCGCGGTGGCTGGAAGTGCTGGTGCAAGGCGGCGCAACGATGCCGCGGGTGTTGCTGGTCAGCGTGCCGTACGCCTTCAAGGCGGGCGATGCGGAGACGCTGGGCGGCAAGCCGGCGACGGCGTATGTGGCTTCGGATCAACTCAAAGACCAGGTGCGCAGCGAGGTCAAAGAGCAGATCGCGGACCCAACGATCGGCCTGCGCAGCGTGGAAATGATGGTGACGAATCCGGCCTCGACGCCTCGGGCGATCACGGAGGGTCCCTCGACGTTCACTTGCGCGACCAGCGGGACGTGCGTGGGGGTGACGCAGAGTGGCACGGGGACGCCGCTGTTAGCGAGCTCGACGACGGCGAGCGCGGTGGTGGCGGCGCTGCGCGGGGAGGCGGCGAGCACGGGGGGCAGC
>JAIQGB010000161.1 GCA_020072905.1 Terriglobia bacterium
CGGCAAATATCGAGAAGCTTACGTTCATCGGTCCACTGAGAGGCTTGCCTGCTTGGTCGCGTAGCGTGCCACTAAAGCGAATCAACCGTGGCACGGAACCGCTCGACGCTGGCGCGACACTGGACGACGGGCTGGCCGTGCCTTCCGTTTCCTGTGCGCGCACTTCTGCCATGTAAAGAAGACACACGAATACAACCAACGCTGCAAGGAATGTCCGGCGCATCGAAGCACCTCCGCTTAGGCTTCTGGGAAAAATGCTGTCCCGAATCTAGGACTACAGATGTGCAATGTCAAGGGACGAAATGACGGAATCCTTGATATATTTGACAAAAAGTCCGCCCCGTCGACCGGATCCTTGCGCCCGCCCCCGCGACCACCCCGCGGGGCCGCAGCCCAGCGCATCGATATCCCTCCAGATAGGTTTTCGGGAGAGTTCGCGGATTCCGGAACTGACTTCATGTCCCAAGAGACACTCTGTCAACCCGATATCTGCACTCCTGAGGTGGGCAGGAGTTCAGGACGGTTCGGCACGGGCTCACTGGCTAAATGTTTCATTAACGGTGAGGGATCCGTCGGCGGGTACATCCACGACCTTCTGTATGGGCTGATATCCGGGGAGGGAGATGGTCAAGGTGTGGCGGCCGGCGGTCAGGCGAATGCTGGTGGGAGTGGTGCCGCCCACTGCCTTGCCATCCGCTTGCAGTGCGGCTCCGGGCGGGTCCGTGCGCACCTCGACGACTCCGGTGGGAGCCAGGATGTTTCCGCCGAGGTCCACTTTCTTGGTCATCATGTACCCGTTGTAGCGGATGTCAAAGGAACTCGTGTAGGGCTCCATGCCGGGCACGCGAAGCGTGAAGGTGTGATGTCCTACGTTGACGGCTTTCTGCACGGGGCTGCGGCCTGCCGGTTGTCCGTCAATCAGAATCTCCAGGCCGGGAGGGTTGGTGACGATGTTCACTTCGCCCACGGGCAAGGCCAGTTCAGCGTTGTAGCTCGCCGTCTGGCCCCCTTCGATGGTGACTCCGCTTTGCGCGACGTTGTAGCCGTCTTTGGCCACAGAGACGGAGTGAATGCCGGCGGCCAAATTGGGAATGGTAAAGGGCGTTACCCAAGCGCGGTCGGCTTTCCCATCCACGGTGATCTGCGCCCCGGCGATGTTGGAAGTCACGAGGAGACTGCCAACCTTGGGGGTCGCCGGATGGGCCGGGGGCGGCTGCCCCGAGGCGGCGGGTGCATGCCCCTCCGGAGGCTTGGCCTCCTGGGGAGCAGGCTTGCCTGCCGTGCCTTGTGGAGCGCCTGTGGCGCCTTGCGCGGGTGCCGCAGGCTCTTGGGGAGTGGTTGTTGCGGGTGTTTCTCCGCCGGCGGGAGCGGTTTGGGAGTTTGCGGAGACGCTCGTCGATTCTGCGGGCGGACCCGTCGGTGCCGGAGGCTGCTGCTCAGCCTGCGGTGGCGGATTCGTCTGGACAACGGGAGACGGTTGGAGTTGGCGGAGGACGAAGAAATAGTAGCCGCCACCTCCTGCCGCGACCAGCAGAAGGGTGAGCAGTACCCATACAGCAGGAGAAGTTCCCTTGGGTTGTGGGATGGCCGGCGGAATCACCTGAACAGAAAGCGGCCGTTCGCCCGCTAGTTCGGAAGGTGCCAGTGGCGGCGTGGGAGGAGGGGCGGAGGGCCGCAGAGGTACTTGGTCCACTGCGGGCCGGCGGGCCGTGTCCGTCGTGGAGGGTGAAAGCGGCGGGACGCGCACGACAAGGGTTGCCGCAGGAGCGACGGCGCCTCCCAGATTCTGGTAATTCTTCAGATCCTCCGCCAGCGCTCGGCAGGTCTGATAGCGGTCATCGGGATTCTTGGCCAGTGACTTCTGCACAATGTAGCTCAAGCCGGGATGAATCGTGGAGTCCAGTTCGCGCGGCGGAACCGGGTCCTCGTTAATGATTCGGTAAATGACTGTGGTGATGTTTTGCCCGCCGAAGGGTTTTTCGCCTGTAACCAGTTCGTAGAGGATGACGCCCAGGGAGAAAATGTCCGAACGGCCGTCAATCTGCCGACCCCGGACCTGCTCGGGCGACATGTAGTTAGGGGTGCCGAGGATCTGGCCGGCCTGCGTCATCCCCATCGACATGACTTTGGCAATGCCGAAATCCGTGACCTTGACCTGCCCGCTTTCCAGCACCATGATGTTGGCGGGCTTGACATCGCGATGGATGATCTGGTGGGCGTGAGCGTGGTCCAGCGCGCTGCAGACCTGCTCGTACATTGGAATGATGGTCTCCACGGGCAGGACATTCTGCCCCTCGACGAGGTCCTCGATGGAGCGCCCCACCAGGAATTCCATCGCCAGATAAAGAACACCGTTGTCCTCGCCGAAATCATAGACGGTGACAATGTTGGGATGAGTGAGGATGCCAGCCGCTTGGGCCTCACGTTGGAAACGCGCCTTGAAGTCTTCGAACTCGGTGCCAGTCAGCCCCTCGGTCAGCATGGTCTTGATCGCAACGGTGCGACCAATCACCGGGTCAAAGCCCTTGTAGACGACACCCATCGATCCCCGGCCGATCTCGGAAACCAACTGGTACCGGCCTGCCTTGGTCAATGGCCCGGGCATTCTGACCTCGCTTTCACGAGCGGCGACCCGGTGGGGGGTGGACCGAGGACGAGAACCGATCTCGCAACCTGCGGGCTCAACGAATCACCCTGTGAGCTACCTGCGTCCTCTCCTTGTGGTACCTTTGGCCAATCGCAGCGTAGCGCAAGAGTTGAGGCAAGTCAATTACCGGAGGGTAGAGCGGGTTATCCGGGCACGAGGCCGAAGGGAAGTTTGCTTGTGGATAAGCTAGCCACTAGTGCTTGGGCGAGCTGCCCCGACGCCCGTTGGATGCAACCCGGCTGAACGGAGGGGTGGCGAAGTCTGAAGGGGGCGTTGCTAGACCGTGAGAAGCAGGTTCATGGGATAATGGGAGTCGGAGATCACTTGGAAACTCTCTGGAACAGACTCTCTTCGGTTGGGTCAGGGCTGCTGACCCTGGTCTGGCTCCTGGCAGCGCTCGGGCTGCCCCGGCCCCTCCCCGCTTTCCTCTGGGGGGTTGAGCAGGCTGAGGTGAAGCTGCCCGCGGGCACGGTTCTTTACCTGCGCTTGGAGGCGCCGGTCAGCACGACCGCTTCTCACCTCCACGCTGCGGTAGTGGCGCGCGTGGTCCGAGACGTTCCCGCTGGGGAGGGTTCCGGACCAGTGGCGGTTCCGATCGGTGCGCAGGTAAAGGGTTCGGTTCAGAAGCTGATTCCGAGTTCCAGCCCCACGGACCGCGCGCGGTTGCTGCTGCGCTTCGACCAGTTGGAGATTCCCGGTCGCCCGGCGGCGGCCATCGAGGGCCACGTCCTCGATGTGGAAAACGCCCGCGAGACCATCCTGCCTGATGGCACGATTCAAGGCGTGCTGGCCAGCGAGCTGCCTCTGACCATGCTGGAGGGTGCTCTCGATAAGCTCAAGAAGACCAGCCCCGACATGGGCGGAGAAATGCAGAAAACGGCGGAGAAGAAACTGGGCAAGAGCGACACTTCGATCAACTATCCTGCCGGCACGGATTTCTCGGTCGCCCTCGACAAACCCCTCGTCCTCAGCCAGTCCAGCTCGTCGGCCGTTGCCGGCCAGCTCCCTCCCGAGGTTGGTGGGGCTGTCGAGCATCTGTTGTCCGACGCGCCGCAACGAGCCGCGGGGAAGGACGGAAAGCCGGGCGACCCGTTGAATCTGGTCTTCATCGGAAACGCGGAGCAGATTCACCAGACGTTCGAGCAAGCCGGCTGGGCGGAAGCCGAGAAACTGACCGGCAAATCCTTCTTTGAGACGGTACGCGCGGTCATGGCGAACAAAGGCTACGGCTCGGCGCCCGTCTCGCAGCTCTACCTGTACGGCCGCTCCGAGGACTTGGCGTTCCAGAAGATGTTGAACACCTTCGCGAAGCGGCATCACCTGCGTGTCTGGCGCTCGCCCACCCCCACCGTCGACGGCCGGGAAATCTGGTTGGGCGCAGCAACCCACGATGCGGGTTGGGACATCCGTCCCGGAGTGGTCTCCCACGCCATCGACCCGGAGCTGGACAAGGAGCGGGAGAAGGTGGGCGCCGACCTTGCCGTCACCGGGCGCGTCAGTGCCGAGCGCCTGGTGACACGCCCCAGCCCGCTTTCGGAAGGCCTGACGGCCACCGGCGCCAGTTGGAAAACCGATGGCCGCTTGCTGGTGATTGACCTGAAGACGCAGTAGGCTCTTGCCGACCCGCGCCAAGATTGACGAAACTCCACCAGCCATTGTATGGTTTGCGTCTCGAAGATTTCACCGAGGCAGGTTATGGCATCCACACCGACAGCTTCCCCCGCCGCGACGCAGCCGATTCAAGGCCGAATCATCGAAGCCGAAATCAAGCCCAGCGTGGACGCGACGCGGCCGCTGCCGCTGGTTTCGGGCCTTTACGCGATTGAGGCGCCGGAGGGCGTGTGGCTCTGCGCTTACTACGGCATGAACCGCAGCGTTTTCGACTACCTCCCCCAGAAGGGCGCGAACGTCGACGAATCCAGTCTCGGCATCGTCTTTCACGTGAAGGAATTTGTCGCTAAGGAAGAGTATCAGCCTGCCGCGTGGGAGGAATTCAAAAAGAGACGCATGATGGCCTACGGCGGCCACGGGGAATAAAGCGATCGAGCCCCGGTTCCTCGGAGGGGCGCAACCTTACTGGTATTCTCGTGTCTCTCGTGCTGCCGGCCGACGGGCTCACAACCGACCCCGTTTCCTCGCCTTGCCAAAACGCTGCGGATAGAGTATTTATACATTGTCTGCATAAACTTGCATGGACAATCTGTACCGGCGCAATCAGATTCTCGAACTCCTCCAGCACGAGACCGTCACCACCCAGGAGGGACTCCGCCGGCGGCTGGCGCGGCGGGGAATCCGCGTCACGCAGGCCACGGTGTCGCGGGATATCGAGGAGCTGGGGTTGATCAAGACGCGCTCCGGTTACCGGCGGCCGGACGCCCCGGAACCCCTTTCCGCACCTCAGCCCACGCTGCCCGTGATCCTGAAGGAATTCGTGCGGGAGGTCCTCCAAGCGTCCAACATGGTGGTGGTGAAGACGCACCCGGGTAATGCCCACTCGGTCGGCGTGGCGCTCGACGCCGAGCAATGGTCGGAAGTGGTGGGCACCGTGGCGGGCGATGACACCATTTTTATCGCCACGCCCGGCGCGCGAGAGGCGGCGCGAATCCGGAAGAAGATCCTCTCCTTGCTGGCGGCTTGAGCGGGATGCCGCTTGCTATGACGCACGCGAGGCGGGGATCCGCGGGGTGCGGGTCGGAGTGTCCGAAAGGAAAACGCATGAGCTCTCATGGCGTATCGTCGTCGAAAGTAAAGCGGGTTGTCCTGGCCTATTCGGGCGGACTCGATACCTCCATCATCATTCCCTGGCTGCGCGAGAATTACGGCTGCGAAGTAATCGCCATGGTCGGTGATGTCGGCCAGGGCGATGACTACAAGGCGGTGCGGAAGAAGGCTCTCTCCACCGGCGCCTCGCGCGTCTTCGTGGAAGACCTGCGCGAGGAATTCATCACCCGCTATCTTTGGAAGGCGCTCCAGGCGGGTGCCGTTTATGAAGGTAAGTACCTGCTCGGAACTTCTCTCGCGCGTCCGGTGCTGGCCAAGCGCCAAGTGGAAGTGGCCCTCGCCTGCGGAGCGGACGCCGTCGCGCACGGCTGCACGGGCAAGGGAAACGATCAGGTGCGGTTCGAGTTGACCTACAAGGCGCTGGCGCCGCACCTGCGCGTCATCGCGCCGTGGCGCGAGTGGGCCATCAAATCGCGCGAAGACGCGATCGATTACGCCCGCGCGCACAACGTCCCGGTTCCAGTCACGAAGAAGGAGCCCTACAGCCGCGATCAGAACATCTGGCACCTCAGCCATGAAGGGGGGCCGCTCGAGACCAAGCTCGGCGAGCCGCCCGAGGATGCCTGGAAACTTACACAGACGCCGCAACGCGCGCCCGGTCGCGAGGCTGCGGTGACCATCGGCTTTGAAGTGGGCGTGCCCATTTCCGCGAACGGAAAAAGGCTCAAGCCCATCGCGCTGCTTGAGAAGTTGAACGCCATCGCGGGCGAAAACGGCGTGGGCCGCACGGATCTCGTCGAGAACCGCTTTGTCGGGATGAAGTCGCACGGTGCCTACGAGACGCCCGCCGGGACGCTGCTTTATGCGGCGCACCATGAGCTCGAAGCCTTGTGTCTCGACCGCGAGACGTTCCATTACAAGCAGCACGTGGCGTTGCGTTACGCGGAGCTCGTTTATTACGGCCACTGGTTCACGCCGCTGCGCGAGGCCTTGGACGGCTTCGTCGAGAGGACTCAGCGGCACGTGACGGGGGAAGTGACCCTGGGGTTGTGCCGGGGCAACGTCCGCGTGCTCGACCGCCGCTCGCCTTTTTCGCTCTACGATGTCAGCATCGGCGGCTTCACCATGGGCGCCGACTACGATCAGAAGGACGCCGAAGGCTTCATCAACATCCTGGGCCTGCCGGTAAAGATCGCGGCGGCAAAGCAGGGAAGCGCTGGCGCGGCCGCTTCGAGGCCAAGGAGAAAGGGATGAAGCTCTGGGGCGGCCGCTTCTCGCCCGGCAAGAGAGATCCCGACTTCGAGAGGTTCTCGGAATCCTTCTCCGTTGATCAGCGGCTGGTGCTCTATGACCTTCGGGTGAACCGCGCGTATGTCCGGGCGCTGGGCGCGGCGCGCGTGCTGAGCGCCCGTGAGGTCCGCGCGCTGACGCGTGGCTTGGACGCCATCCGCCGGTACGTTGAGTCCCACCCGAATTGGGCGCGGGGCGAATCCGCGGAGGACGTTCACACTTGGGTCGAGGCGCGCCTGGAGCGGGAAGTCGGCGCCGTAGCCCGCAAGCTTCGCACCGGCCGCAGCCGCAACGATCTGGTAGCGACCGAAACGCGCCTTTTTCTCAAATCCGAAATCTCAAATCTCCTATCCGCGGTTTCAGAACTACTCGAAGCTCTGCTTGCTCAGGCCCGCAAAAACCCGCGGGCGATTCTGCCCGGTTTCACGCACCTCCAGCCCGCGCAGGCCATTCTGTTCGGGCACTATCTGCTCGCTTACTTCGAAATGCTCTGGCGCGATGTCGGCAGGCTCGAGGATTGTCGCGTCCGTGCGAATGAGTTGCCGATGGGCGCGGGGGCACTGGCCGGAACCGCCTATCGTCTCGATCGCGCCCGCTTGGCGAAAGAGCTGGGGTTCGCGCGCGTCGCTCGCAACAGCCTGGATGTAACCTCCGACCGGGATTTCGTCTGCGAATTCCTTTTTGCCTGCGCCATGATCATGACGCACCTGAGCCGGCTGGCGGAGGATTTGGTGATCTATTCCACGCCGAATTTCGGATTCGTGGAATTGTCCGACGCCTATGCGACGGGCAGCAGCTTGATGCCCCAGAAGAAGAACCCCGATTCCCTGGAACTCATCCGCGGCAAGGCGGCGCGGGTCCTGGGAAGGCTGACGGCCTCGGTGGCCCTGCTGAAGGGATTGCCGCTCGCCTACAATCGCGATTTGCAGGAGGACAAGGCGGGGTTGTTCGACGCCGTTGACACCACACGAGACTCACTCATCATCGCCGCCCGGGTGGTGCGGACAATGAACATTCATCCCGACCGCATGAAAGCGGCCACGGCTCGCGGTTTCCTGACGGCGACGGACGTAGCGGACGAATTGGTGCGTCGCGGTCTCCCCTTCGCCGAGGCGCACGAGCAGGTGGGCAGGCTGGTGCGTCACTGCGACGAACGCGGCGTGACCTTCGCCGAAATCGCCGACCGAGAGGCGCGTCAAATCATTCCTGCCTGGGGCGTCCGTCTTCGCGCCGTGGCCGTTTCACCGGAACTTTCCGTCCGCCGCAGGGATGTCCTGGGGGGCACAGCGCCCGCGCAGGTCTCGCGGCAGCTTCGCGCGGCGGAGCGCCGCCTGCGCGCATTGCGACGCCCGACCCGGTAGATCGACATGAAACCCCGCCTCTGTTTGACCGCCGCGCTGCTCTCTATCGCGGCCCTCGCCGCAGGGACTTTCGCCTTCGGCCAGCAGCCGGTGGCCCTTCCCCCCGGTGAAGTGATTGAGAAGGTTGTCTGCGAAGCTCAACCCTCGCAGAGCTATGCCCTTTACCTTCCCTCCCATTTCACGCCCGAGAAGAAATGGCCGATATTGATCGCCCTTGAACCGCTAGCCAGAGGGAAGATCCCCGTCGAGCTTTTCCGCGAGGCGGCAGAACAGTACGGCTACATCGTAGTGAGTTCCAACAACTCACAGAACGGTCCTTGGGAGCCGCAGTTCGCTGCCGCGCAGGCCGTGTGGCAGGACACGCACGCGCGCTTTCCCATCAACCCCCGGCGAGTCTATCTTGCCGGCTTGTCGGGCGGCGCGCGGCTGGCCTGCGCGTTGGGCTTGAGGCTCAAAGACCAGTTCACTGGCGTGATTGCCTGCGGAGCGGGCTTTCCTCTCGGCACGGGCGAAGTGCCCACCAAGGGCCTCCCTTTCATCTATTTCGGGGCGGTCGGCATCCGAGATTTCAATTTCTCTGAGATGAAGGAGCTCGACAAAACCCTCGCCGGTTTGGTCCGGCAGGCCCGAGACCTGGAAAAGGCCGGTGATCTGGCCAGTGCGTATCGCCGCTACGAATGGTGCCAGGCGGATTTCGGTGGATTGCGTGACGTGGCGGAGGTACGAAGCAAGGTCGCGCAGATGAAGGACTCGAAAGAGGTCGGAAAGGCACTGAAGCGCGAAGTCACCCGCGAGCGTCACATTGCCTCACTGGAGGGGGATTTCTGGGGAAGATATCAGAAACAGACGGAGGCTCTCGAGTCGGGCGAGGGCAGCTCGATGGAAATCCAACAGCTCACCCAGCGGGCGAGGGCATCGCTGCCCAAGCCGAGCGACGCCCCCGCCAAGCTGACGGACGAGAGCATCGCGGCGGAAAGATTCGTGCGCGGTCTGATGGTGTTGAATTACCAGAAGGCGAGGGATGCCTTGGCGGCGAAAGATTTCAGCCGGGCCAGGGAAAATCTGCGAATCGCCATCCAGTGCGCGCCGGAAAGCGGCTTCATGTACTATCAGCTCGCGCGCGCCTGCGTGCTGAGCAAGCACAACAAGGAAGCGCTCGAAGCCTTGCGGGAGTCCCTTGAACGCGGTTACCAGGGGCTGGAAGGGCTCGAGAAGGATCCGGACTTTGAGCCCCTGCGTGAGACGCGCGAGTTTCAGGAAATCGTGGCGAGATTCGGGAAGAAATGAAGGAGTGAGCTTCCGCCTTCGCAGCTCACGTCTTGCTCCGGCCGTAGACGGAGTGTTCCACCTCCGAAAGGTTTTCAAGTTCTAGATAGACCCAATGAGGCACCCGGCCTGAGGCGCCGGGATTAACCACCACGGTCTTGCCGAGCCGATCCGAGAATGAGCCAGACATCTTTGGGCTCTCGTGAATGTGCCCGTGGAGCGTGAGCAGTGGTTGAGTGCGCTCGATCCAGCGCCGAATGGCCTGGCTGCCGATGTGCTTGCCGTTGTACAGAACGTCGCATCGAGAGTTGTAGGGCGGGCAATGCATCACAGCGATGGTTCGACCGGGCTCGCCGGCGGGAAGCCGCACGATTTCCTCTTCAATGGTAGGCAGGGAATTCAAGTAGGACCTGAAGTCATCGATGACCTTGAACCCTTGCTCGGTAGCGAGGACCGAGCGCGCCAATTGTCGTTCCGGTGGCCTTTCCTCAGGCCCATCTCGGCGTTCGAAATCTTTGAACGAAAACGGCGTGGGCGGCACGAACGCCATGCCGATTAGCAAGTACGGCCCCAGCCGAGCGGATTCTTGATGCAGATTTTCGACCAGGCCTGCGAATTCGAGGTCTTCCAAGGCCGGGAGGATGGTTGCGCAATCGTCGTTGCCGGGGATGAGGAAGACGCGCAGCGCGGGATTGTCCTTCCGCCAGGATTCGACCAGCGGGCCGATTTCGCGCCGCAGAAACTCCGGCTGCGCGCGCGGAAGAGAGACGGCGGAGGCGCTGGGCATGCCCGGGCACAGATCGCCGCCAAAAACGATGGCGTCGGCTTCCAGCCGGAGCGCGGCCTCGCCGGCGGCGCGGTACAACTCCAAGTCGCCGTGCAGATCCGAGGTGTAAATCAGTCGTGTCACGCGGCCTTCTCCAGGGTCGGAATTGTAGCCGCCCCTGACTGGGATGCAAGTGCGGGGGTTTTCACGAACGCCGGGCGCTGTCCTCTTTTCGAACGGCGAGCGGCGGTCGCAGATCACCACCTTGCCGGCGAAGGCGAAGCGGCCGGCATAGATTTCGCTGGCGCGGGTGGCGTCGGCGGTGCGCAGATCCTGCGGCGCGATCACCA
>JAIQGB010000162.1 GCA_020072905.1 Terriglobia bacterium
GGTCGGGGATGGCGAGCCCGAGCAGATCAAACTGGCCCAGGTGACTGCCAACTTCCTCCCGCTCCTTTGCACGCGATCAAGATCGACGTCAGCAAGAACTGACGCCTGGCGCGGCGTGCCGATCCGCTTTGCGCACGCCGCACGGCAACCACGAATCGCGCCGCGGTTGCAGGCTCCGAGCGACCCGGCGCGGTTTCTTTCTTGGGTTTCAAATCTCAGATCTGAGATCCCGACTAAGGCAACAGGAATCGGGAGCGATGCGGTCAGGTTTTTAGTTTCGATTTTCCAGTTTCGATTTTTGGGTTTTCAACATGGCAACGCGATTTGACAAATTCACGGTAAAGGCCCAGGAGGCCCTGCAGGGAACGCAGGACATTGCCGGCCGCTTCGGCAATCAGCAGCTCGAGCCGGTGCATTTGCTCCTTGGTCTGGTCGAGCAGCAGGAGGGAATCGTTCCGGCGATTCTCGAACGGCTGGGCGTGCAACCCGCCGCGGTCGCTGGCGAGGCCGAAAAGGCCGTCGAGGGTCTGCCCAAGGTGGGCGGAACGACGGACCACTATCTCTCCCCTGCCCTCAAACAGATCTTCGACCAAGCTTCCAAGGAGACTGAGCAGTTCAAGGACGAGTTTGTCTCCACCGAACATTTGCTGCTCGCCTTAGCCAAGAACAAGAGCGACGCGGCGGGGCGGATTCTCTCCCGTCTGGGTGTCACGCACGATGCAATTCTCAAGGCGTTGGTGGCCGTGCGCGGTGCGCAACGCGTCACCGACCCGAATCCCGAGGCGAAGTATCAGGCGCTGGAGCGCTACGCGCGCGACCTGACGGAGCTGGCGCGTCGGGGCAAGCTCGATCCGGTCATCGGCCGCGACGACGAAGTTCGGCGCGTCATCCAGGTGCTTTCGCGCCGCACCAAGAACAATCCGGTGCTGATCGGCGAGCCCGGCGTCGGAAAGACGGCAATTGTGGAGGGCATCGCGCAGCGCATCGTTGCCGGGGACGTCCCGGAGGGGTTGAAGTCGAAGCGCATTGTCGCGCTCGACCTTGGCGCGATGGTGGCGGGCTCGAAGTACCGCGGCGAGTTTGAAGACCCACACGCTGGTGGGCGCGGGCGCGGCGGAAGGCGCTATCGACGCCTCGAACATGTTGAAGCCGGCCCTCGCGCGCGGCGAGCTGCGCTGCATCGGCGCCACCACGCTGAACGAATACAAGAAACACGTCGAAAAAGACGCGGCGCTCGAGCGGCGCTTCCAACCCGTCCTGGTTGGTCAGCCCTCGGTCGAAGACACCATCGCCATCCTGCGCGGCCTGAAGGAGCGCTACGAGGTTCATCACGGCGTGCGCATCAAGGATTCCGCGATTGTCGCCGCCGCCGTGCTCTCCAACCGCTATATCTCCGACCGCTTCCTGCCCGACAAAGCCATCGACCTGATCGACGAGGCGGCCTCCGGCCTGCGCATCGAAATCGACTCGATGCCGTCGGAGATCGATCAAATCGAGCGGCGCATCACCCAGCTCGAAATCGAGCGCCAGGCGCTGCGCAAGGAGGAGGACTCTGCTTCCAAGGATCGCCTGGCCGCGCTTGAGAAAGAACTCGGTGGGCTGCGCGAGAAATCCGACCAGTTGAAGCTACGCTGGAAAGCGGAGAAGGAAGTCATCGCACGCATCCGCAGCCTGAAGGAGCAGATCGAGCAGGCCAAGATCAACGAGCAGCGCGCTACCCGCGAGGGCGACCTCAACAAAGCGGCGGAGATTCGCTACGGGAAGCTCGTGGCCCTCGACAAGGAACTCGCCGCGGCGAACGCCGAGCTCGAAGCGAAAGAGAAAACCGGCCGAATGCTCAAGGAGGAAGTGGACGAAGAAGACGTCGCCAAAGTGGTCGCCAAGTGGACCGGCATTCCGGTTTCCAAGATGCTCGAAGGTGAAGTGGCCAAGCTCGTCAAGATGGAAGACCGCCTTCGCCTGCGTGTGGTGGGCCAGGACGAAGCCCTTCGTCTGGTGGCGAATGCCGTGCGTCGCAGCCGCGCCGGGCTTTCCGACCCCAAGCGGCCCATCGGCTCATTCATCTTTCTCGGACCGACGGGCGTGGGCAAGACGGAGCTGGCGCGGGCGCTCGCCGAATTCCTCTTCGACGACGAGCGGGCCATGCTGCGCATCGACATGTCGGAATACATGGAAAAGCACGCCGTCGCTCGGCTGATCGGCGCGCCGCCTGGCTACGTGGGCTACGAAGAGGGCGGGCAACTCACCGAGCAGGTGCGACGCCGGCCGTATTCCGTGCTGCTCTTCGACGAAATCGAGAAGGCGCACCCGGACGTCTTCAACATCTTCCTGCAGATCCTCGATGAGGGCCGCCTGACCGACGGCAAAGGCCGCACTGTCGATTTCAAGAACACCGTCATCATCATGACCTCCAATATCGCGAGCCCCTTGATTCACGAGGCCATGAACGGAGGTGGCGTCGGGGCCGCCCGCGTCCGCGATCTCTTCGCCCAGGCCCAGGAGAAAGCTCCGAGCATCATCTTCATCGACGAGCTGGATGCCTTGGGCAAGGCGCGCGGCATCAGCCCGATGGTGGGCGGTCGTTGACGGAGAAGGCGCGCGAACTGCTCTTCCGTGAAGGCTACGACCCTCAATTCGGCGCGCGGCCGCTCAAACGCGCCATCCAGCGCCTGATTCAGGACCCGCTGGCCATGAAACTCCTCGACGGCGACGTCCTGCCTGGCGACGCGCTCACGGTGGACGCCGACATGAAGCGCGGCGAGATGCATTTCGAACACGCCACTCTCAAGTCGGCGCGTGGATGAGTCCCGCTTCCCAGGCGTGGGAGTTTGATTTCTCCCGATTGTTCTTCTAGGATAGAGGCATGCAAAAGCCGGCTGTACTTCCAAAGAAGAGAAAGAGAGACATCCAGGTCCCCGTTTACATTGAGAAAGACGAGGACGGATTCTATGTAGTGGAGTGTCCCATTCTTGAAGGTTGTTACAGCCAGGGCAGGACCGTGGATGAGGCGCTGCGGAACATCCGAGAAGTGATCGAGTTGGTCGCCGAAGAGAAGAGGAATCGGGAAGTTTTGGCCTCATACCATCCTCGAGAACTGAGCCTGCACACAATTACCTTATAACCCGTGAGCCGACTCCCCATTCTTTCGGGCAGGGCGATTGTCAAGGTTCTGGCCAAGATCGGATACGTCGAGGTGCGCCAGCGCGGCAGTCATATTCGCCTTCAGCGTCCCGGAAAGACATCGATCACGGTACCGAACCACAAGTCGGTCGGCCCGGGGTTGCTCAGGAAGATTCTGCGCGACGCGGAACTGACGGTTGAAGAGTTCACGAAGCTCCTCTGAGCGCGCCACCGCCGAAGCCGCGAGGTGACATGGTTGACCGCCACATGAATTCTGTTCTGGAGAAGATACTCCCCGCTGCATGATGTGGATATGCTTAATTGCGTTCAGTGGACACAACGTGAATTGACATTCGCGAGGTATTCTGATTTAGGCTTTTCTCGACGGCGGCCGAATGCCGTGCAGGTGAATGACAGAGTTGCTAGGCCGCAACCAAAGGAGCCGCCGTCCGGAGGAAAGAATGAAAAGGGAGAAGTTCTGTATTGGCCACGCAAATGGGTTTCGCCACCTCGATGAGCCCTTGGGTGGAATGGAGGATGAGTTTGACATTGGATTCAATTTCGAATTTGACGAGAGCCCAGACGAGTTTGTATTCCACCCATCATCGCTCACCAAAGCGTACGCCGAGCCACGCCTGATCCTTTATATTTCGGCTGTTCACCGGTCCCAGACAAGCGCCCGCCAAACGCTCAGTTACGGGCTAAGGCGTTCCGAATTCAGCGCGGGATTAGAGCCAACCGAGCAGGATGAGAGGGAGCTTCGTAGACGGGCGATGCGAACAATTGAATTGGACCTGGAAGCAATGAAGAATCGTCAAGCGCCGAAGTCATTAAAGGAGCTTGTGATGCTCGAATAACCTATTTGTGCGCCGGCTTGCGGGTGACACAGACATTGTTCTTCAGCGTCTGCGGATTTGGAGTTTTACAATACCGCTAAGCGTTCACGTTAGCGGAGGCGGCTTGAAGATCAAGACCGTGGTTCACGAGGCGGAGGGAGGCGGCTACTGGGCGGAAGTGCCGGCGGTTCCTGGCTGCGCGACACAGGGAGAGACGCTGGAAGAGCTCATGACCAACGTTCATGAGGCTATCGAGGGCTGCCTCTCAGTCGAGGTCGAGCCGGCAAAGTCGGCGCCCAAAGACAAGGTTCTCGAGATCGCCCTATGAGGGCGGTCTCCGGCAAAGACCTTGCTCGCCTCGTCGAGCGCCACGAGTAGCAACTTTTCCGCATTCACGGCAGCCATCACATATACGGCAAGCCCGGCAGCATTGTTCGGCTTTCAATCCCCATTCACGGTAACAAGCCCCTGAAAATCGGATTGCTCAAGCACCTGCTAAAGATGGCGGGACTCCAAGAGAGCGATGTGGAGTAGCGCCGCCGACTGGTATTCCGGCAGCAATGCCCCACGGTTGAATCAAAGAACGATCAACCGCGGCTTCTATTGGTGCATCCGGTTGCCGCCGCCTACGTACAGCAGCTGTCCGGTAATCCAGCGGGCCTGCTGGGAAGCGAAGAATACGATCGCGTCGGCGATGTCCTCCGGCTGCCCCACCCGGCGTAGCGGAATGCCCGGTGTGATCCTTGCTTCCAAGTCCGGTGATATCCACCCCGTCTGGATCGGCCCCGGTGAAACGATATTCACGCTTATGCCGTATGGCCCAAGCTCCGCACCCGCTGCACGGCTGTAAGATTCCATGGCGTGCTTGCTCGCCCAATACGACACATTGCTGGGATAACCCGAGGCCCCATCGGTGCTCACGTTGATGATTCGCCCCCATTTCCTTCCCGCGGCAATGTGCCGGCGGGCGAATTCTGCCATCAGTTGCGCCACGGCGCGGCTGTTCACGGCGAAGGCCTGGTCTTGGCTGATGGCGCTTAACGTGTTGACAGGCAGCCCCGTCACCTCGCAACGGTCCCCCTTAGCCCACGCTTTCCCGGGCAGGAAAGTATCATACTCATCCACCGCGGCGTTGTTGACCAGCACTTCCACGGGCCCGAGAACTTGTTCAGCGTGGTCGAAAAGTTGAGGGATCACACTGGGATCGGCCAAGTCGGCTTCCCAGGCGGCCGCGCGACCTCCTGCGGCGCGAATCGAATCCACCACCTCCTGCGCGGAGTGGCGCTGCAATGCGTAGTACGTCGCAAGAGAGGGCGCATCTAAGCAAGCTGATTCCGCGGCCTTGATGAACTCGGGGACAGGCTGGCGGAAGAAGTGAATGAAAACCGCAGCCCCCTGAGCGGCAAAAGCCTTCGCCGTCGCGGCCCCAATCCCCGCCGGATTGTTGCCGCCGGTGACCAATACAACTCGATTCTGCAATTCTGGATCGAGCATGGGCTCTCCTTTTTCCATCTGGTTTTGAGGACACTTCGCTTGCGGCTGTGTAAGAAAGAGCAGGCAAAAACGATGCTGGCGAGCTAGAAACGCATGGCGGTATTTTATTGAACTCCGCAGCACACTGCAAGCACGAGTCGTGGTCACGGTTGAGTCGACGAACGATTGGACCGCAGCTCCTGCTCGCGAGCGGAGAGCATCGTAAAGGACGCAATGAAAAGGCCGGCGAAGATCCAATCCACCATGCCCAGGGCGAACGTCGGCAACGGGATTCGGTGTTGGGCGAGGAGGGCGATGGCGGCCACGCCGAAACTCACCTTTTCGAGGACGGCGGGGATGAGTAGCAGCCGGTAGCGCAGCGGGTCGCGCGCCATGAACAGAAACAGCACCTGCCAAGCAAGCGTGACACCGAGGAATCCGTAATAGTACTCCGGGTGGGCGATGGGCGGCGGGAAGGCCCGCCCGATCCGGCCCTCCAGGAAGTAGGCGGGAATCACTACAGCCAGACCGTAAACTCCCGCGATCACTAAGACACGCCGGGCGAATTCCATGACGCACTCCTTCCCTTGCACTTGGTGCCCTACATCATAAACCCACAGCAGCGCGGCGCGCGCGTGGCCGAATCTGATTGGCGGCGCATCTAATATCACTGATAATGGAGTGGTGGAAAGTGGGGGTCGAAAGCCATGTGGAATAACCTAAAGACGACGGTTTTGCTGGCGGGCCTGACGGGTCTGCTGCTCGGCATCGGACAGCTCTGGGGCGGCGAGCGAGGGCTGATGTTCGCCCTGATTCTGGCTGCGGTGATGAACCTGGGGAGCTATTTCTTCTCCGACAAACTGGCGATCGCCATGAGCGGCGCGAAGCCCATCGCGCGTGAGGAGAACCCGCGCCTCTACCAGATCGTCGAGCGCCTGGCCGCCAAAGCCAATATTCCGGTCCCGAAAATCTACTTTATTCCCACCGATTCGCCCAATGCCTTTGCGACGGGCCGCAACCCGAATCATGCCTCAGTGGCCGTGACGCGCGGCATCCTCGAAATCTGCGACGACGAAGAGATTGAAGGCGTGCTGGCCCACGAACTCGGCCACGTCAAGAACCGCGACATCCTCATCAGCGCCGTGGTGGCGACGATTGCCGGCGCCATTACGCTAATCGGCCGGATGGTCTTCTGGGCGGAGATGTTTGGCGGCTTCGGCGGACGGTCCGACGATCGCCGGGGCGGAGCGTTCTCGGCGCTGGCCATGATGATCGTGGCGCCCCTCGCTGCCGCACTGATTCAACTCGCCATTTCTCGGTCGCGCGAGTACCAGGCCGACGCCACAGGCGCCGAAATCACCGGCAATCCTCAGGGTCTCGCCCGCGCGCTCGACAAGATCGACAAGTACGCCAAGCGCATCCCCATGCGCGCCTCTCCTTCCATGGCTCACCTGTTCATCTACCAGCCGCTGACGACCGGCGAGATTTTCTCCAGCCTCTTTTCCACGCACCCGCCCATTCGCAAACGCATCGAGCGGCTGATTGGAAGAGACTTCGTTTAAGACGGTAGGCCGAGGGCAGTCGGCAGAAAGCAGTGAAGCGACGCAGGGCGCCGGGCACTTGCGGTTGTCACGTCTCAGGTGTATGAAGACTTCATCTTAATGTTGTGGTTAGCGATCAGCGGCCGGATACGCCGCAAAGAGCGCGATGCGCGCGCCGGCCGAAAGCGCAATTCGGTAGGTACTTCAAGGTGGAGATTCTTCTTAAGGCCTCCAGAATCATATTAGCCACAGGCGTTGCTCTGCTGATAGTCGGCATCCTGCTGACGGTCGGCCCGAAGGTACCACTTCCTGACATCGACTCCCCCGAACCCCATGCCATAGTCAGCCTGCTCGCGGGAACCTTGCTGATGTGGATTGCATGCCTTGGCCTTGCGCTAACAATCGGACTTCTCAGGACGGCGCTGGCAGGCGTCGGCTCGATTGTGATCAGCTTTCTGCTGCCTTGGTTGCTCCACGCGGTGGGCGTAGTCTGGTGGTCGCGCTTGCTGGGTCTCCCAGCTTGGAGTTTCTTTTTTGCCGGCTGCCTCTTCTTGGCAATCGCTGCCTTTCGGCTGTTGATCCGTGGACCTTATCGTACTTGCTCGGCCGCTCTGTCTAGGGGGCACACGCCGAAGTCCTGGCGTTATTTCAGGGCGGCTGTGATCGGCCTCCTGTTGGGTGCGCCAGTCTATTTGTCGCTCGCGAGATGGTATGCTCCTCATTTTTTCAAGGATTCGAACGCAATGTCGCACATTTACGCGCACAGTTTTGCCGCTGACTTTGACTGGGACGCGACGCTTGGATTTACAGCCTTCAAAATCAAAAACAGTGAATTAGTCGGCGGACCACTTTGGGAGCGCCTTGTTGCTTTGCAGATCAAACCCCGACTCGATTCCTTCTTGCGGCTGACGCATGAGCCGCGCTTCAAGGGTTGGGCATGGGTAAGAGTTCTAAAGGTCATCCCCTTGGCTTATCCAGACTCTTGGGGATCTGGCGGAATGCACACTGAAGACCTCCGGGAGACTACACTCATGCGAGCGGCAAAAAAGGGAGACCTTGCATTGGTTCGCAAGTTGCTTGCGGAGGGGGCCCATGTCAACGCCAAGAACCGATGGGGAAAAACGGCCCTCTCGTTGGCGCAACGAGAGGGCTATATGGAAATCGCCGAGGCACTCAAGAAAGCAGGGGCAAAGCAGTAAGGACTGCGTGCGGTGAACCCTTGCAGGCACCGCTTTCGATGGCATACATGTTCATCATCCAGCCTTTAACCGCGGGCGAGGTGTTTTGGAACCTTTTCTCCACGCACCCGCCCATCCGCAAACGCATCGAGCGGCTGATCGGCCGGGACTTTGTCTAGCTGCCCGCAGTCAGTTATCAACGGTCAGTTGGCGAGTTGCCCCCATCAGTCACCATCGCCTCGATAAGGGGCGCCCATCGATCTATGTACGGGGTGGGCAAAGCAGGGGGATCGCCTCGCGCTTGTTCCGCCGGTAGACCCGGAAATCGTCCTCGTCAACCGTGATCACCACGTGGCGCGGAAAGAGCTCGCTCAGCCGGATGAGGCAGAGGTCGGCGAAGTCGGGCCTGCGATCTTCATAGCGGCGGGCGAAATCGCGCAAGGGGAGGAGGTTGCGCTCCGCCTCAAAAGCTACGCGCAACATGCCATCCTCGACGAGGGTGAGGACGTAGGCGCATGAGCCGAGGTGGAACGAGGCCTCGGCAAGCACGGCCTCGCAGGTCAACAAGGGCTCTGTGATCCGCCTCGCGACCTCCACAGCCCAGGCGTGGTGCTGATCGTTGCGATTGCCGAAGGCGACAATGAATCCCGTATCCGCAATGCCTTTCATCGGCGCGCAAAGCCCTTCCGCGAGGAGAGATCCGCCGGCCCCGCCAACTCCCCCGCATGCTCGAGAAAGCGCTGCTTGCCGTCTTGGCTCCTGGCGCTTTCGAGTTGCTGGCGAATAATCCTTCCGGCAGGCATCCCCGTCCTGCGGGCCGTCTCCTTGAGCCAGTCGAGGAGCTCCTGCGTAAGACGAACTGTGATTGTGTGACTCATATGAATAAATCATAGCACACTTGGCTGAGGGGTCCAATCCTGGCAGGCGGGTCTCCCCCACCTGCTCGCAGCTTCGAAGCGCACCCCGGATAAATCGAGTTTCGCCTATAGACGGCAACACGCACGTGGCGCGAGGGCTTATAATTGCTCGCGATGCCTAACACCTCAAGGCGCGATCCGAAGGAACCACTCGACCACGGTGCCAACTTCTTCGCGCGGGTGGGGGCGCAAATCGAAGCATTCTGGCAGCGCGTGACGGAGGGAATCGAAATCCAGGTTCTCTGGACGCAGTTCGTCGCCGAAGCGCGCGCCAGCTACAGCCTCTACTCCCGTGAAGTGGATTGGGACGCGCTCGCGCACGAATCGCGCGGCCGCCGCATCCTCAAGACCGCCAGCGCGCTCTTCTGGGCGATGCTCATGAAGCTCTCGCCCGCGCGGCGCGTGTTTCTGCTGATTGCACTGGTGCTCGGCCTGCTTGCTCTGACTCAGGGGAGTTCGGTCAAGACCGGCCAAAACGTGGCAGCCCAGCCGCCGCAGAACTTCACTTTTGTCTTGTTGTCTCTCGCCGCTCTGATCTTCCTGCTGGCACTGGAGCTTGCCGACCGCGTTACCATGAAGCGCGATCTCGAAATCGCGCGCGAGATCCAGCGCTGGCTCGTTCCGGAATCCCCGCCGCAGGTCGCCGGCGCAGACATCGCCTTCGCCACGCGCCCCGCCAACACCGTGGGAGGCGACTACTACGACGCTTTCCTGCGCGAGGTGCAGGACGGCGGAGCTCCTGTGAACCGGCTGCTGCTGGTGATCGCCGACGTGGCGGGGAAGAGCGTTCCGGCGGCATTGCTCATGGCGACGTTCCAGGCCAGCCTTCGCGCGCTCTCCAACGCTCGCCAATCCCTCGCCGAGCTTGTCACCGGCATGAACCGCTACGCCTGCGCGCACAGTCTGGGAGGGCGGCGGTTCACGACGGCCTTCTTCGCCGAGCTCGACCCTGCGGCGCGCGCCCTGACGTATATCGGCGCCGGGCACAACGCGCCCGTGCTGCGTCGCGCTTCTGGAACACTCGAGCGGCTGCCGGCCGCAAGCCTGCCCCTGGGAATCGATCCCCGAGCGCAGTTCACCACCGGCACGTTGACACTCGCGCCCGGAGATTTGCTCGTCTGCTTCACGGACGGCGTGATCGAGGCGGTGAACGCTAGGGACGAAGATTACAGCGAAGCGCGCCTGCTCGAGCTGGTGAAAAACAGCCGCGGCGAAAGCGCCGCATCCACGCTCAAGCGGCTGATGGCCGACGTCGAGAAGTTCGTCGGCCCCACCCGCCAGCACGACGACATCACCTGCCTGGTTCTGCGCGCAGTCTAGGAGTCTGGGCGTCCCTGCATCTGGGAGTCTTCGAGTCCCCAAGTTCGCGAGCCCCAGGGCACAAATGCGGGCGACTCCTCGACTCACGGACTTATTGACTCGCGGACTTTACGTGTAGCGGATCTCGGACCTCGACTGGAGGGGAATCAAGGTGTAGTCAAATTCTTCCTGTTCCTCGTCGCGTTCCTGAATGACCAGCAGATAGCGGCCGATGCGCGCCACCAGACCGACGGTCGTCACCTTCTTGCCGATCCACTGCCCGCGTTGGCGCATGGTGGCGAAGTTCGGCAGCTTTTCGCGCGAAGAGCTGTAGGCATCTTCCCAATCCACTTCCGCATGCCGGAATCGTATGCCATGAATCAAGACGCCTTTTGGTTTCCGCACTTTGAATTCTCCCTCGATGTGGTTACTGATGAGCGCTGGCGAGGCACATTCGCCGTATCCCCAAGACTAGCCAGCATTTCTGTCCCTTGCAAGTGAATTATCCGAAGTCGCTTCCGGGATTGATACCATCTCGCTAAAACTCCGGACCAGGTGAAACGCC
>JAIQGB010000163.1 GCA_020072905.1 Terriglobia bacterium
ATTGGGTGTTCGATACGAAGGCCGGGCTCGAGGAGATTCTTAACCGTCGGATCGGGGAGAACGAGCTCTCTGCGATCAATACCTGCCGGGCTTACGTTGTGGCCCAATGGGAGTATTACACCGGCGACGATGGCGATCAGGATGGCATTGCCGAATACGCCCAGAAATTCTTCAGCTCCCCTGGCCAGCACGATGGGCTTTACTGGGAAACCTCCGGCGACGAAAAACCCAGCCCCTTGGGCCAGCTGGTTGCTGAAGCGCGGGCCGAAGGTTACGGCCCAAAGGGTCAGGGTGGAGCGGACCAGACAAAGACCGCGCAGACTGAACGCCAGGGTTCGGTGCGTGAGCGGCATCCCTACCACGGATATTATTTCAAGATCCTGACGAGCCAAGGCCCCAGCGCCCCGGGTGGAAAGTTCAGCTACATTATCAACGGCAATATGATCGCCGGGTACGCGCTCCTAGCCTATCCGGACAAGTGGGGCAATTCCGGGGTGATGACGTTTATCGTCAACAACCAAGGCCGGGCGTACGAAAAAAACCTTGGCGAAAACACATCCAAGATTGCCGGTTCGATAAGCGAGTACAATCCGGACCCTAGTTGGAAACTCGTAGAGGGACACTAGCAGCCGTCGCGCCCAGGTCTCGCCTCGGGGCATGACCCCAGGCGCTTCCGGCGCGTCAAAAACCGGAGTCCTTCTAAGGAATCTGCGCGCCGCTAGACCCGGATCACTCGAACGCGTAACGGCCCACCTGAAGGAGCGAGCCCCACGCTTGAGCTAACGATTCGGAAGGCCGTGAGTAGTCGCCAAGGGCTTAGCAATAGCTCCCCCCGCGGGTCGGTGCCTCTCTTGGACCGATAACGCCCTACGTAGAAGTCCAACCCCTGACTCTCCCGAAGTCCGGTTCGAGGACCCGAACGCCGATTCGGGACAACGATCCGCCCAGCGGACCACTCAAAGCTTACTTTCCGAGTCGGCGACCATAAAACCAGAATCTGTCCTACGCTTAACGAAGCGTCAGCTAACGAGTCCGAGTGGCAACCTCTACAGTTGGAACGTACACGACCAAGTGAGCGGCGCCGTGCGTCGGAGAGTGATTTGTAGGAGGGCGGCCCGAAAAGGCAGGGCCGATCTATCGAATCGGAGGCAAATCATTCTCGCGACGGGCATTACCGGCGCGCGATTGTCTGTGACAGCTGGTTGTCGGCAGGCTTGGAGCAACGGTTGATCGGGATCTTGTGGGTGTCGGGACGAAAGCATCGATGCCCCCTTCGACGAGAAAGGGGCATGGACTTCCCGAAGAAACCTCTCCGGCTGCGAACCCGCGCCGGGCTCCTTCAACCCCTGGCAGTGCTGCGTGCCTGTTTGAAGGCGCTCAGCGCAGTCTCGCGGTATACCTTTTTCAAGACGTCGTCCGGCAGGCCAAAACCGTGCAGCGGCCAATGGTAATTGAAGTTAAAAAACAGATCCTGCTCGTAGAAGTGCTCGTCGACCGATTCCATTACCCGGAACGTGGTGCTGAATATCTGCTGCGTATACGGCATATCCGTTCCGTAGGTCACCCGGTCTGCATACTTCTTGATGAACTGAGTCGCAAATCGCGGGATGGCCGCGGTCTCCGCGAAGCGAGCCGAGATGTCAACGAACAGATTGGGACTCCGGTCCAGCATCTGGCTCAGCCGCGTGAGATCATAGTCCAGGTTGGCGAGGTGGCAGGCAATGAAAACGGTCTTGGGATGTCTCTTCAACACGGCATCGAGGGACTTGATCAGATCGTCGTGTCCCATGATTCCGGGTTTGTTGTCCAGCCGCCAGCTGAAACCGTTCATCAGGCCGTCGTTGTGTTTGTCCTGGGGGAGGTAAGACCAATAGGGATCGGAAATGTGGAGGTTGATGGGCAAGCCAAGTTCCGCGCATTTCTGCCAGATCGGATCCATGCGCGGGTCATCGGGATGTAGACCTTTTTTCGCGGGTCCGCCACGGGGCCCGGAGCCGCCTCCTCCCGGAGGGCGCGTGCCCTGCCAGTTCGGAGGCCCGCCAAACTGACCTCCGATTCCCATCCCCTTGTCCGTGATTTCCCCGACGCCAACGGCCCCGACTTTGCGGCATCGCTTCAGCTCCTGGACGGTGGCAGGCCCAAACTCCGGCTGATCGACGTCCGCCATGTTCAGGCCGCACCAGACCTGAAATCGTTTCGGATACTTCGAATAGAGCCGGTAAGTCTCATCGAAGGCCGGGCCAATGCCGGAGAACGCGACGGTTGTTTCTACGCCGACGGCGTCCATGATTTTCACCATCGCGTCAACATCTTCAGGGGACTTTGCGCGCGCGTGGTGGTGAGCGTCGATGATAGGGTATTTGGCCTTCTTAATCTCGGTTACCGGGATGTTGTACACCGACTTCGGACGATAGTCTTTCAGCAGCAGCTGATCCGGCAGCACCTGCGCCGAGTCAGCGGGGACCGGTTCGCCGGCTTGCTGTGCCTGGGCAGACCCAAACCGGCACAGAAATGCCACACCCGGGAGCATCATCATTTGCCTGCGGTTTATCATGGCTCTTCCTCCAATATGTGCGTTTAATGCTGGGCGACTCTGCTGAGGGCAGGGCGGGTGCCCCGTAACCAGATACGTCCGCGGACAGTGGCCGCTGAGTTCAAGCCTTCATTTCCGACCTGTCGTGAAGGACGGCGAACTCGCAACCCGTTGCCGTTCGGAATTCAGGTCAAACCGGGTTTTGTCCGGAGAAGATCCGGTCCATGCGGGCGCTGACCTCTTTCACGTAATTCTCGTCTCCGCTCTTGACCTCGGCGGTGACCCAACCGCTGTAGCCAACCTGGCTCAAGGCTTTGCGAACATCGGGCCAGTCAATTCCCTGGGTCCGCCGATCTTTGGGATCAAACTTGGGGTGGTCGGTCCCCGGCTCGAACCGCTTGATGTGCACTCTGCACACCCGTTTGCCGAGGGTCCGGATCCAATCCTGGGGATAACCCATCGAAACGACGTTGCCGATATCGAAATAGGACCTGATCCAAGGGCTCTTGAATTCGTCGACGTAGCGCGCCATCTCGAGCGGGCTCAGCAGAAACCGATTGCCGACGTTTTCAATCGCGATGATAACCTTGAGTTTCTTGGCCAGGGGCAGGAGCTTTCGAATCTGATCCTGAGACCGCCTGTACACTTCCGCGTAGCGGACGTCTGCCGTGACAACACCAGGCACAAGCAGGACGGCCCCGGCGTCCAGGTCGTGCGCATTGTGCATGGACGTCTTGAGGCCCTCGATGCACTTTTTGACGACTTCCGGATCGTTGTCGCTCAGCGGATACTTCCAGTGGTCGGAGTTCATTATCGAGGTGATCTTGACTCCGGTTTTCTCCGCCGCTTCTTTATATTGCTTCACTTCGTCCGCGCTGTTCAGGGTGTTCGGTTCGACGCCGTCAAATCCGGCCCTCTTCGCCACCTCGAATTTTTCCAGGACGGTCATTTCCTCGGGCAGCACGCCGATGCAGGCGCCTTTTTTGATGCCTGATGCAGCAGCAGCCGGCCGTTCCATCGCCGCCGAGCCGAGCAGCACTCCGCCGATGGCAATGGACGACGACTTGAGAAGGAACTCTCTACGATTGAAACCAGTGTTCATACGAATCATCTCCCCGATCGTGTTCCACCAAGTTTATGCGCCAGACCACCCGCTGCCTTGCAGCGGACGAGCCGCAGGGCCTGTCCGCCGTCCGGGCAGCAGAGTGCCGATCAGATATCGGAAACGGGGTAGGTCTTGCGCTCCAGCTTCTGGTTTTCTTTCCAGAGCTTGTCCCATTCCACTTCCTTGCGGCGGTAGGCGGCCTCACGTCCCAGAATGGTGACAAAAGTACCATCCACGGCATGCTGCGTATCAGTCCGCGGTTCGCCCGTCTTCACGCTGGCTAGGAAAGCTTCATATTCATTCTTGTTGGCGTCATCCCCGGGGGTTGCTTCCCACGGGTTCTTGCCCTCGATCTTCATATTTGCCCTGCCGGCGTTGATGAACATGCCGTCGGTGCCCAGGATCTGTTCTGAGCTATCGTGAATCGTGCAGAACTGCCCCGACATGAATGTCAGGTGAACTCCGGCGGGATATTCATACGTCACATTGAAGTGGTCGAAGATGTCCCCAATATATTTCCGCCACTTGCGTCCTCCATAGCCGGCGCAGCGTATGGGGTGTCCACCCAGAACCCAGTTGCAGGCGTCGAGGTTGTGGATGTTCTGCTCGGTGATGAGGTCCCCGGAGAGGCAGCGGAAGTAATACCAGTTTTTGGCCATCCAGTGTTGTTCGGTAGGGAAATCTGTGCGAGGCCAGGTTCGACCGTCCCAGACGTCACCTGTCAGGTAGAAACCCCTGCCCGACACAATGGTACCCAGTGCGCCCGAGGCAATTCTTTTTTGGGCTTCCGCATAGTTCTTGCTGTAACGCCTTTGCAGCCCAACAACCACGCTGAGCTTCTTGGCTTTTGCTTTCTCTCCCGTGGCAAGCACGGAGTGGCAGCCGAAGGTGTCAACGCCGATGGGTTTTTCCATGAACACGTGTTTCCCGGCTGCAACCGCGGCCGAAAACTCCTCCGGACGGAAACCCGGAGGGGTTACCAGGACGGCTCCGTCGGCTTTGAGGTCCATCACCCTTTTGTACGCGTCGAAACCGGTGAAGCAGTTGGACTCCGGAACCGAGGAAAAGATCTTCCGGGCCAGGTCCACCTTCTCCTGAAAGAGGTCTGCCAGGCCGATGATGCGGGCTCCGGCAGCCGTGAGTCCATTGGCATCCGCCGTTCCGCGTCCTCCAAGACCCACCCACACGAGCGAAACCGCATCGTTGGCCGCCGTGCCGCGGACCGACTGGGGTTTGACGATCGTGAATGCCGCGACTGCTCCAGCCACGGCGCTCGTCTGGATAAACTCCCGTCTGCTGACGTTTTTCTTTGCATCCATTTTTGCCTCCCTGTTGGGACCGTTCGGATGATGGATAAAGAAAGAATCGGTAAAGAAAGCCAAGGTACTTCGTGTGCGTCTTCACTACAAGCGAATTCGGATAAAGGCTTTGGGAATGCCTGCGAGGGGTCGCGGCACCTATTTGACCGCCGGGGTCAGAATGATATTTCGGTAAGAAACCTTGCCGTGGTCACCCTGCAGAAGGAGCGGGCCCGGTTCGGCCTCCCTGCTGTCGAGTGCGCCACCGGTAATGCCCGGAATCTCTTTGTCGTCGATGACGGTCTTGCCGTTGAGCACAACGGTCACGTACCGTCCCAGCAGGGTGATATCGTAGGTCTGCCATTCGCCCCCAGGCTTGCCCGCATTTTCAGTCGGGTCGATAAAGCCATACAGCCCGCCGATGCGGTGGCTCTCCGGTGGCTGTCCGTAGCTGTCCATGACCTGGACCTCGTACCTTCCGCGCAGGTAGACCCCGCTGTTGCTCTTGGAGGGGCAATTGAATTCAACGTGAAGCTTGAAGTCGCTGAATTCCTGCTCGGTCCGGATGTCGGAAGAAGGCATCTCATTCTCTAGGACATGGTTGACCGCCTTCCATCCATTCGGCTCTTTGGGATCCTTCGGCTTCCATCCGGTGAGATCATTGCCGTTGAACAGTTCAATCGGAGTGCCCCACTTGACGTTTTTGGCTTTGGGCAAGGCCGGCGCCCTCAGGCCTACCCAGGTGAGTTCGGCTCCCTCTTCGCTCTTCGTCGTGCCCGTCAACTTGTCGCCGGCGGGGGAAAGGGTCGCGGCAAAAGACATGTCCGTCTTGAATCTCTCATATTGGACGGGTAGCGAAAAGGTGAGGCGGCTATTCTCAAAAGCGATCTTCTTGATCGGGCGGGCGCTTCCCATGCGACCCACGAAATCCTTCGTGGTGATTTCCAGCCATGATGGGTAGGCGTTGTCCGCAACACTAATTGTCAGATCCCATCTTCCCGTAATGCCCTGAGGCGAGCTCACAGACATCCTCGAACCGGCGATCAGGAACGCGAAGAAAACAGGAATGAACACCGAGAAACACCTCTTACTTATGCCCATGAATTTCCCTCCTGAACATGAAAGGGACTCCACAACCACCGTCGGAGACCTCCCAGCACAATCGGGACGTCTCTGGCATGACACCCTGGAACGGCACAACCGCAACCACCTAGCCGGAATTTTCGATTTTTACTTTATCTCTGCGCCAAAACCATACGCCTGCCGCCCTCGCGTTTCAAGTTCAGACCGACATAGCTGCACTCGGGTCGCACCGCGGCTCTTGGGAGGTTATACGGACTTGTTTGGTCTGGGTCTCGCCTCCCACCTGCCTCCCCGCCGACACCTGTCCCCGTGGATGACCTCTCTGCGCTGGATTTCCCTCTCTCCCGGATCACTAGCCGTCCGGCAGGGGCAGCGCCGCAATCCTTCTCAGCATGCTGCCGGAACGCTGCCGCGTGAGATGCTCCTCGGCCAACAGCAGGCAGTAATAGCGCGCATGTTTGACCCGCCGTCCTCCGGTCTTCACCAAACGCTGCTGCACACCCGTCAGCGACCAGTGTCCGACTTCAACGGAAACGAAACGCTTGACCGGGACGAGCGAGGCCCACCGGGACGGGAAGGCCGAGCTGGAACGTGCCGAAACGAGGCTCTGGCTGACGTGTTTCTTTTTGAACAGACAGCGCAGGCCTCGACGTATTAGCTTCTTCAAGGACTCTGGACTTTATGATTGAAATCCCGCGGGCGATTCCAAACAAGGAGTGAAGAGACCATGAAGGGTAAACCGGAAGTGCTGGAAGTCCTGGCTGAGACACTCAAAGAGGAATTGGGTGCCGTACCCCAATACATCATCCACGCCGAGATGTGCGCGAACTGGGGTTACAAGACGCTCGCCGGCCTCACCAAGAGGCGCGCGATCGAGGAGATGAAGCACGCCGAGAAGTTGATTGAGCGTCTTCTCTTCCTGGAAGGCACACCCAACTTGCATTCATTACCGAAAATCGAAGCTGGTAAAGACGTCCCGGACCAATTGACGATTGATCTGAAGGGTGAACAGACAGCCATCCTCAGCTATAACCAAGGAATCGCCACCTGCAACAAGGCCGGCGACCGTGGCACGGCCGACCTACTGCTTGCGAATCTGCAGGACGAAGAACGACACGCCGATTACCTCGAGACCCAATTGAGCCTCATCAAAGAGCTCGGCTTGGCGCATTTCCTTGCCCAGAAATTGGAGGAGTGAATCCTGTGGCGGCAGTCTCTGGCCGCCGCGTGGGCGGGCGGCGGAGACATGCCAGGGTTTGGCATAGCGCAGATCGGGCAAGCGGGTACGGTGCGTGCCACCGTCGGCAGCGCAGCGCCGCTCTTGGGGCGTGGCCGTCCCACCCGTGATGACGTGGAGCGAGCCCGCACGGCCGAGATGGCCGTGTTATGAAGAGCCGCTGGCGGCGCGTTATTCAGGAAGGCTGCGGCTTTCCTTTTTCTGGTTGCAGGTTATTCTCGCTAAACATCACCAACGTCAACGCGCACACAAACGGCGGATGGCGCATACATGCCGTCGTCGGGCGTGTGTGCGAACCCTGACCGGCAAATCGCTGTATTGATTCCCGAGTTGGTGGAGCGGCGTTGGTATCACTACTTCCTGCACAATCAACGCGCTGAATGGCTAAGGGCGCTGCTGCTGACCAAGGGGAGCCAGCGGATTATCCCCGTCAATGTGCCGTGGTACATAAGTGCCTGACGGAGACGGCCTCCACTTGATCTTTGCAGACGGCAGACCCAGAGCAGATGGCGGAGGGGGAATTTCGGCCGGGTCGCTGAAACCTGAGAGGTCCGCGCTCAGATCTGCACTTCACGAGGTCACGACCCACGACGATCCCGTCCCCGAATCCAGAGCACCCGAGATTTCGTTCCGCCTACGCTGGGCGCATGGTTGTCCCGAAACAGCGTTTTGGGAAATAGCTCCTGCTTTGTCGCCATCTGTTTACCGAAGATTCCTGCGGGGTCAATCCGAGTTTCCGGGCGGATGACGCCCCACCCGGAAACTGATTCACTACCTAAGGTTTTCCAGCTTGACGGCGACGGCGTGGTAGAAGCTGTCTCCCGGCTCATCTTGGCGGACGACACGTGCCGACACGGGTATCGTCACGTCGCCTTCTTTGTAGGGGACAACGACCTCGACCAGCTCGCCCACATCGTAATTCCGCGTGCTCAGGAAGTACACGCCGTTCCGCGAGACGTTGATGGTCTCGCAGACGTCCTCCAGAACTGTTCCGTATTTTTCGCGCGTCACCCTGATCTGCAGATTGATGGGTGCGCGGCCTTTCCGGCGCTGATCGCGGCCGGATTTCTCGCCCGCCTCCTGCCCCACGGCGCCGCGCGAGGACTCCGCGGCTTCTTCGGCGGGCGTGAATCCCCAAGTGGTCGTGGCGCGGCAGTGCTCGCAGGGGCGCGAGATCAGAAAGCCGTCGCGGATGAATTCGTCTTCGGCTTCCGGGACGGAAGTGAGCCGGCCTTCGTGGCAGCGCTGGCATTGCAGCCAGGCCTGCGCGGTCCCCGCATCCGCTTCACCCTCGACAGCCGGGAATTCCATGCCCCAAAGGTTTCCCTCGGCCTCGAGAAGCTCCAGGCCGGCGTCATGCCCGCCCTCGCGGGCTTCGGAGTTGATCCACACCACGCGAAACGCTCCACCGACTTGGTTCATCAGATTGGTGACGTGCAACTCCGCCTCGAGCTCCACCCGGTTCTCCAGCCGCGTGATGAGGAGGCGTTCGCCAAGCACCAGGGTGAGAGTCTTCTCCTCGAAGAACTTGTTCGCGGCCGACATGCCGCGAACGAGAATGGAAATGGGGAGGCGGAGGCGCTGGGTTTTGGGTGGCTCTTCGTTCATGCCGGGGAGGAGAGTCTATTAGTCCGGGAATGCGATGCCGAGGAGATTCGAGACAGTCACATATTCGATGCCGATCTCACCCTCCCGGGGAGATCCCGGGCGGCCGATCCAGACAACCTTGAAAAGGCCTGACTGGCGGCGGGCCCACGGCTGGACTTTCACCTGCATTCCAACTTTGAGGGCTTGTTGGGTCTTGAGCTTGGCGCCGTATTTGCTGACCGTGATGACGTAGGTCTCCTCTGAAAAGGGCTTGCTGTCGGGGAGCATCCCCGAAAGCCTCACCTGAATGCGCACGTTCACTCGCGCACTCCGACGCAACGACGCGCCACTGTCATGTTCGGGCATGTTGATCTCACCTCAACAGCGTCGAAGGTCCGGCGGTGTTTTGTCCGGCAGGCCGGCTTCGAGTCTTCGCCGGAGCCCGGGCGAAACGATGCGGATCCGCCCGGAGGAGCCCCGGACACCGCGCGCGCTAGGATAGCACATCTCGTGGGAAGCACTGCAGGGGGCCTTGTCCGGGTCGGCAGATTACGGGCAGAGCCCGCCCTCGATCCGCTAGAACCAATGCTTTCGCCGGAAGTAGTAAAAGATGACGAGCGCGGAAACGCCCATGCCCGCAATGACGATCTCCATGATGTCGGGGTGCTCCTGCAGAGGCAGCTTGATGTTCATGCCGTAGAAGCTGGTGAGGATCAGCAGCGGCAAGGCGATGGTTCCCCAGATGGTGAGGACCTTCATCACCTCGTTGGTGCGGTTGGCGACGGCGGAGAGGTAGATATCGAGCGAGCCGGTCAGCAGGTCGCGGTAGGTCTCGACGAAATCGATGACGCGGACGACGTGATCGTAGACATCGCGGTAGTAGATGCGCAACTCGCGGTCGCCCTGCCGGGTTGGAGAGGCGACCGAGTCGTAGCGGCGCACCAAGCCGTTCACGGCCTCGCGCATGCCGGTGGCGACGCGGCGGAATTCGAGCAGGCCCCGCTTCAGCCGGAAGATCTCGCGCAGCGTGGCGGGCGCAGGCCTGCGGATGACGCGGTCTTCAAGCTGATTGATGAAGTCGCCCAGATGGTCGAGCGCCGGCAGATACTGGTCCACCGCGGCGTCGATCAGGGCGTGGGCAATCGAGTCCGGTTTCTGCAACGAGGATTCCGCCGCAATGCGCGGCTTGAGCGCCTCAACGAGCACGCAATCGCCTTCATCGACGGTCAGGATGTAATCAGGGCCGAGAAAGATATCGAAGTCTTCGAAGTGCAGACGTGGGACCCCGGAGCTTCGTCTGTCCGGGATTGCTGCCGGGTCGCCCGCGTCAGCAGCCTGGGCGTTCGCTCCCGCAGCCGGATGGTTGTTGGCGCGCCTTCCAGCCAGTACCTTGATGACCACAAACGTGTAGCGCTCGTGCTCTTCCAAGCGCGCAGTCTGCCGGCGGTGCCGGCAGTCCTCAATCTGAAGCGGATGAATGCCGAAATGCGCCGCCAATTCGTCCAGCGCCGAGGACGACGGGTCCGCCAGGTGGTACCAGCGTACCTCCGGCACCACCGTCAGCGAGTGCAACAAGGAGTCAATGGGTGTTTCAGGATTCTCCGCCATGGGGCATCGCCGCCAATATAGCATGAAAACCCGATCAGCTATTTGAGGCTAGAGTCTATCGAGGTTGGGAAGCTCGTAAGAAATCGAAGCATGTGGGGCAGTTGACGACCCATTGCGCGTTACTATTGAGAAGAACTGAGAGAGGGAAATAGGCATCTGCCAGCAGAATCTGGACACTAGAATGCCAGAGTAAATCTGCCGGATTGGCCGTCGTACACCAAGAGGCAGTTGGATAACAGGTCCCGGCCTACCAATCCCTGCACCCCCTGAACGGCAGCAAGGTGCGCCTCGACAACGGCGGCAGTGTGGAAGGTGAGACTCAGCTTGGGATGTAACAAGACAAGGCTAACGTCGTATTGGTTCGCGTAGTGGGGTTTCTGGCCGGTGGAAGGGGTGTGGATCGGAGCCGTCCCGGTCGGCGTCAACCCGAGGCTTTTGAGCACTGACGGGTCGATGCATGTGCAACTCGCCCCGGTGTCAACAAGGGCTCGGATCTGGACCGGATTGGGAACCGGCTGTCCGCCGGCTTGGAGTGCCTGTGATCGCGCCCGACTGACAGCCACTAAGAGGTCAATGATAGGGCCACCCGGAGCAATTTGCAGCGTTAAGTGAGGCATTCACATTCGATGAGGCGTGTCACGAGGTGTATAGTCTCAATAGACTGAATCTGCTGTACCATGAATGGTTCAAGCTTGAATCGATTATATCCTTCTTTGAGGGCATCCTCATATGTCCCGAACACGCCAACAAGATCGTCCCCATGGATCAGCGCAAACTTGCCCTCGTCGGCCGCCAAGTCTGGAAGCTTTCGTTTGTAGGTCTCAAGCTCTTTTTCGAGGGCCATAGTCTCCTCCTTTCCAGGGACACCACTTCCCCTTGCCTTCAAGCCTTTTGTTCTCATCCTGAAACACCATAGTAGCATACTCGCTCTGTCAAGGGCTATATCGGCAGAATCGCGGTGGGGCTGACGAACAAGACCCGTTGTCCCAAGGCTTTCGGGCTCACTTGCACCCGACTCCGAAAACTTCGCAAAAATCGGGTGGCACGCTCGTCATCGGCCAGCCCGGGTTCACCACAAGCCATTGATTTATCAATGGTTAGCATTTTTCCCGGCTGGCCCTGGACGGACAGCCAAAGTGCAACCTCGTCGTCCCGGGTAATTCGGGCGGGCAGACGCTAATCCTAGCGGTCGTGGAGGATGCACTCACTTGTCTATCTCAATCGAAGATGACTCTCGATGCGTCATTTCGGTCAATCCGGATACTCCAAGCCTTCACCCCTACATATTCGTGGATCCGGAGGAGAGCGCATACGCGTTGGTGCCGTCGAAGATGAACGACTGGGCGCTGCACTTGGAGGCGGTCGCGCCGATGGTCATGCCACCTTTCACGTTCGACGGCCAGACGAAGGTGCGGTTGCCGGTCACATCCTGGCAGATGAGGAAGTGGATCTGCTCACCGGCGGTGGCGTTCGCAAGCGTCGAACTCGTGACGTTGCCGGTGAGCGCAATCTTCTGGGTGTTGCCAAGCTTGGCGTCGAAGGTGGGAGTGGCGGAGAAGGTGACGACGTTCAACCCGGAGATCAGCGGCCCGCCGAACTGCGCCGGTGCGGTGCCCACGGTATAGACGGAATAGTTGTTGGTCCCCGCCGTCTGGGCGTCGACGTAGAGCCCGTAGTTGTTGTTCACCGTCCCAGCGTCTCGGGTGTTGGAGGCGGCGAATAGGGACATCATCTTTGAAACGCTTCCCGCGCCGGTGAGCGTCCCTGCGTAACCTGCCACACCGACCAGGTTGTTGACCCCGCCCGCGCCGGAATGGTAGGCATCCCCCTGGACGGCGACGGCAAAGTATTTGGTGGCGGAAGGGTTCGTGGCCTCGACGGCACTCCAGCTCCCCCACGATCCGATGGCGGAAACGTTGCTCTGATTGATGGCGGTGACGGCCGCCTGTCGATTGGCCGGCGCGTTGAGCGTCGCGAAGGCTGAAGCGCCCAGGTCGAGGTAGCTCTGGCCATTAGCGGTGAAGCTCCCGCCGGGCGGTCCGACCTGAAGGAGGGCTTTGTCGTCTCCCGCCGCGCCGGGAATCACCGCGCTCGCGAAGCTTGCCGTTCCGTCATTGTTGACTTGCCACCTGTTCGCGGAGTCTGCGGCGTTACGGCCCACCAGCATGGGGCTGTTGTTGTCGGCGGCGGGGACGAGATAGACGTGGTTGGAGGGGCCCTTGACGTGGATTCCGTGTTCCGAATAGCTGTTGTCGATCCAGATGCCGCGCACAAACTCTCCGCCGCTAAGAATCTTTTGCAGGCGGATGCCTGTCGCAGTCCGCTTGGACCCGGCACTCAGAACGCGCAAGGCTTCTTCCACGTTCACGCCGGGCAGGCCATCGGCGGACGATTCGTTGCTGAGGTCGATCTCGAGCCCAACCGCAGAGGCTTTGGGATCGCGCGTGTAGTAGCCCACATTGAGATTGGCGCCCCATACTCCTCGCGTCCCGCCCGTGCGCCATGAAGCTGCCGTCAGTCCGACCGACTCGCCTCCCGCCCCGGTGTTCGGGGTTCCGCCGCTCACCACGCTGTTGATGACTAAACCCATTTGGGTGATGAAGTAGGAGGCCGGCCCTGTCCCGCCCGCACCCGGATAAGGCATCGCGAGCGTCATGTGGGTGTCATCAGTGACCGTCAACACATCCGCCCAGGCATTGGAGGGATCGGAGTCGAGCTTGATGGAACGTCCCAGGCGGTCAGTGAAAGCGGCCACGAAATTCGTGCCCACGCCCGTGACGGCGGCCGAGCCCGAGGTCAGGGTCACTATTCCCTGGAGAGGTCGGGTGGTCAGCTCGCCGAGGTGGTGTTCAAGCAGCAGCAGGGCGGGCCGGTCGGGATCGCTCTGCCAGCCCATGAAGTCGTGGGTCTGGCGCAGATCGAGGAGCCCGACATCGTTGCGGAGAGAGGTGGGCTCGCCCGCTCCCATCGCCGGCGTGGCGACCACCACGCCCGGCACGGACCCGATATCGGCAATCGCCGCATCCAGCTTGGCGGTGGCGCCGGCGCCCGGAAATTGGTCGGCGAAACGAATCGCATTAAGCTTCTTCAGAGAGCCCAGGGCGCCGCCGGAGGCGTCGGTCGCGATGGGCTGCGGCGTGAACCAGGTTCGCGCGTCGGTGACGCTGGTGATCGTCGAGGCGCCCGTGACGACCTTCGCCAGGGGAATGTGCCCGGGCGAGAAGCCACTCGTGCCGGCGGCGGGCGCGCAGTTGCTCACGGGGTCGAGATAGACGTAGTTCGTGGCGCTCGGAGCGAGTGTCAACGTCCCTCCCGCATAGGTCACGAGCGCCGGCGGATTGCCGCAGTAGGCGGTGCCGGCGGCGAGGTTGAGCGCCAGACCCGTCGCCGCCGTGGGCCAGTAGCCGGGACCGACGCCCTGCACGTACTTGGCATTGGCGGAAAAGACCGGTTGCCCGCCCTGAGCCTGCGGCTGCTGGCCGAAGAGGAAATCAAAAGGCAAATGGCAAAGGGCAAAAATCATAAATGCGCTCTGCATTAGCTTCTGGACTTTTGACCTTTGACTTTTGACCTTTGACTTTTGATTTTCTTTTACCATAAAAGCACCTTCGCGGTGACTCCCGCGTCGGAAGCCACCAGATAGAGGTTGGTCGCGTCATACATGGCCGATGATTGGTACCAAATCGCGCCGGAAGAGGTCATTTGGATGAGGGCGCCGGCGGGAACGCGCCCCAGCCGATGTGCCAGAGCAAAACTGCCCGCGATGCCGGGAGCCGCAACGACTTGGCCGTACAGTTTCGTGGCGTTGGTCACCGCCGTCACGCGCGTCGTATCCGTGACGACGCTGCCCAGGTAAACATCCCCGCTGGCGGCAGCGCCCCCC
>JAIQGB010000164.1 GCA_020072905.1 Terriglobia bacterium
TAGATGGGGAACATCCAGAGGTAGGTGTGGCCTACCAGGCGCCAGTCGCGCTGCTTGCCCCAGGCTTTCTCGGTGACCGCCGTCCACACTACTTCCCAGCACCAGCCGAGCAGCCCGTAGATGCAGAAGCGGATGAGCATTGCGGGGCCGATTGTAACCGAATTGTGTGCCACCCGCGCAGGCTCGTCCCGGTCTACTGCGGCGTATCGAGTGGGTGCGCAGTCTTCTCAAAGAATTCTTTCTGCAACTTCAAGGTCTCTTCGTCGGCTTTGATGGCGCGGATGACCTCGACGGTCTTGTCGATGGCCGTCTTGGTGTCGAACTCCCCGAGCTCGCGCGTAGCGAGTGAGCCGTCGCCCCCGTAGTGGTTCGGAAACTTCGCATACCACCAGATGCCTGTGTAGACGCCCCGCGGCAAGTGCAGGCGGTTCTGATCGGCGCCGGACTGGCTCTTCGCGCGGTCGAGGTGGACGAGATCGGGCCGCGAGATCATCGTCTGCGCGGTTTCGGATTCTCCCGCGTGCGAATCAACCTTATCCCGGAGCGGCGGGCGCCCCGGGGCCTCCTCACTGGGCATGTAGACAAACACAGCGTAGTCGCGCCGCTTGGCGAGCTGCGACTGCGCGAAGAAGGGCAACAGACTGTTGTTTCCGCCGTGGCCGTTGAGGATGAGGATCTTTTTGCACCCATTGCGCGCCATCTCCTCGGCGGTTTCCTGGAGCAGCTCCATTTGCAGGCGCGCGCTGTAGGCCACGGTTCCCGGCTGCTGCCGCGCTTCGAAGATCTGGCCGAAGTAGTACTCCGGGAACACCACGGCGTATTCCTCCTCCGCGGCGTGGACGGCCAGGTATCGGGCGTTGATCAAATCGTTGCCGAGCGGCAGATGTGGCCCGTGCTTCTCGAGAATTCCGAACGGGAGCACGCAAGTGCCCTGCGCCCGCTGGATGGCTTTGATGAAGTCGGGCGACGTGAGCTCTTCCCATTTTACCGGCAGCGTTTGCGCGTGCGCCCAGGCGGCGGCCAGGATGACGACGGCCGGAAGAAGAGACCCGTTTCTTCCGAGTTTCATGGCTTCGATACCTCCTCTGGCGATTTGAGGTTCCAGAGTGTACCGCAATTGCCAGGAATCAAGTTCGGAATCGCAGCCCGGCGTGGCGCGCCACTGTGGCGGCGGTCTGCGGCCACCGTTCCTCTCGCCTGCCGCTTGCCTGCCCACCGGCAGCGGAGCGTCCAGGAGCTGGCTCAGCCTTCCACGTTCGATTGGCGTTATAATCCGAGCGCGAAACTCCTATGCGCCGCCGCTCATGGGAGCCAGGAGATGCCCCACACCCATCGGGAGTGCCGGCATCTCGCCCCGCGATGAATGCAAGGATGGCAACGCGGCGCGGCCTGCAGCGGCGATCGCAGTCGTGATGGAATTGTTCCCCAGGAGGACCTTTCATGAATCGCCAAGAATTCATTCAAAAGTCATTCGAGTCCGGCCTTGGCTGCTGTGCTTTGTGGGCATTGATTCAGGATTCTCCGGCCGGTGCTTCACCCTCTCCCGCCGATGACTCTCAGATGAAATTCGAGAAAGAATTCGTGCAGAACTGGCTCTCCGACCTGCTCGAGACGATGGGCACCGAGCTGGATCGAGCAACTCAGGTGAAGCTCATGGAGGGTTGCGGCCGAGGCTGCTTCCACCGCTTCCAATTCAAACAAGATATTGCCCAGCAGGGAAAAGGCGATTTACAGAAATTGATTCAAGCCTACAAGAAGAACTTTGAGATCTGGCAGGAAGAGAATCTGGTGCACATTCGCTATGGAGAGGTTTCGAGCAAGTGCTATTGTCCGGCGGCCAACTATCGTCCGGCCAAGCCCAACGATATCCACTGCGAGTGCACGCGCACGACCCATCAGACGATTTTCGAAACCGCCCTGGGCCGCCCCCTCAAGGTCGACGTTGTGGAGTCCCTCCGACGCGGCGGGAAGACCTGCCACTTCGTTGTGCACCTGAGTTGAAGGAACTGCGGACAGGCGGGGGCATTGCCAAAAGGCCCTCGTGGTTCGAACCCATCCCTCAAAAGGGCAACCAGAGCTGTTGAAGCATCTGCTGGCGGTTTCCCTCCTGCTTTGCGTTGCCCCGCTAGATCACGCGAAGAAGGCCTAAACCCTCAGGTCGGCCGTGGGCAAAAAGCGCGGCGGGCGACGCTGATGCGTGGCCAGCTCGAAGGCGTAGGCTAGCTTGATCAGCGTTGGCTCGCTCCAGGCGCGCCCGAAGAAGGAAATGCCCACGGGGAGTCCGAAGATGAACCCCGTGGGCACGCTGATGTTTGGGTAGCCCGCCACCGCCGCAGCGTCGGAACTGCCGCCCGCGCCGTGATCTCCGTTCACCAGATCTGTAGTCCACGCCGGGCCTCCCGTGGGAGCAACCAGCGCGTCCAGCCGGAACTTGTCCATTACAGCGTCAATGCCCTGAGTCCGCGCCAACCGATGATTCTTTTCGAGCGCCTCCACGTACTCTTTGCTGGTGAGCGGGCCGCGTGCTTCGGACTTCACAAACAGTTCCTGCCCGAAATACGGCATCTCTTTTTCTTTGTTCCTCTCGTTAAAACCGATGATCTCGGCGAGCGTGTGAACCGGAGCGTCGGGTGCGAGCCGGGCGAGGTAAGCATTCAGGTCAGCCTTAAACTCGTATTGCAGAACCAGGTCCTCGGTGTCAGCGAATTTGCCGTGAGTGTCAATGTCCGCCGGATCGATGACCTCCGCCCCCTGCCGCTTCATCTCGGCAATCGCCTCATTCATCAACCGGTCCACAGCGTCGCTGAATCCGCAATACTTCCGGACGACGCCGACTCGTGCCCCACTGAGACCCTTAGGGTCGAGGAACTTCGCGTAGTCCGCCGGCACTTTCCCGGAGCTCGCCGCCGTCGCGGCGTCCTCAGCGTCGACGCCCGCCAGCGCACGCAGCAAAATGGCCGCGTCCGCGACCGTGCGTGCCATGGGTCCGGCGGTATCCTGGCTGTGCGCGATGGGAACGACGCCCGAGCGGCTGACCAGGCCGAGCGTCGGCTTGATGCCGACGATGCCATTCGCCGACGACGGACAAACGATGGAGCCGTCGGTCTCCGTCCCCACGGCCACGGCACAGAGGTTCGCGGAGACGGCAACGGCTGATCCCGAACTTGAGCCACAGGGATTGCGGTCGAGCGCATAGGGATTGTGCGTGAGTCCGCCGCGGCCGCTCCAACCGCTGCTGGAATGACTTGACCTCCAATTCGCCCACTCGCTCAGGTTCGTCTTGCCCAGAATCACCGCTCCCGCCTCGCGCAGGCTGCGGGCGACAAACGAATCTTGCGGCGGTACGGCTCCCACCAGCGCCAGTGATCCGGCCGTGGTCATCATGCGGTCGCGTGTGGCGATGTTGTCTTTGATTAGGATGGGAATACCATGCAGCGGCCCACGCGGGCCTTTGGCCTTGCGCTCGCGGTCGAGCCCGCGGGCGATTTCCAGCGCATCGGGGTTGACCTCAATCACCGAGTTAATCGCCGGCCCGGCCCTGTCAATCTCGCGAATGCGGGCGAGATATTTCTCAGTGAGCGAGGCCGCGCTGAATTTCCCCGACTTCATTCCCCCCTGGAGGTCGGCGATCGTGAATTCGTCGAGCTCAAAATCCTTGCCTTCGGGCGGAGCCGCAGCAACGCCAGGTGCTTCTCCCCCCAAAGTCAGCGCCGCCGCGGCACCACCCAGCGCGCTCGATTCAAGAAAGCGCCGGCGAGTGAGCCGCGAGCCGCCCCGAATCGCTTCTTTGTCTCCGCTCATACCTGTCACCTGTAGGGATCTCTCACATCTCCGGCGCGAGCGATCCAGTTCCCCCCGGATGCGGCTCAATCTTTGATGGCCGAGTAGGCAAGCCTGATCGCCTTGTCGTCCAGATTCAGTCCGCCGGTCGGATGCAGTTGCCCCATGAAGATCGCGATTAGATCTTCTTTGGGGTCAATGACGAAGGAGGTGTAATAGAACCCTCCCCAGGAGTAGGCGCCGACCGAGCCGAGCTCGGTCAAAAACCTGGGCTCGCTCGTGACGCCAAATCCCAGGCCGTATCCAAACTCATCGAGCTTCCCCTGGACGTGGTTCTGGCTCATCAATTCCACAGACTTGCGGCTCAGTAAGCGCACGCCGCCCGACTGGCCACCGTTGAGCATCATCTGGCAGAAGCGGTAGTAGTCCTCCGCGGTCGAGCAGAGCCCACCGCCACCGGAGAAATAGGCGTGCGGGCCACGGTACGGGTAATCGGCCGAGTAGGAGAGCGAACCTTCTTTGACGACCTGGTTATCCGGAATCGGCTGGAGCCCCTTTTCGGGATAATACGTGTAGGCCGTGGCGAGCCGTGGCACCTTCTCGTCCGGCAGATAGAAACAGGTGTCCTTCATCCCCAAAGGCTTGTAGATCCGCTCTGCAAGAAACTTATCGAGCGGCATGCCGGAGACCACCTCCACCAGGTAGCCGAGAACATCATCCGCCAAACTGTATTCCCAATCGTCTCCGGGCTGAAAGAGCAGAGGCTGCTTTGCCAGTTTCTTCACCACGTCGCCGATGGTCCCCGGTTGCTGCAGGAGCCCGCTGGCGATGCCCGCGTCGAGGTAGCTTTTGCCGAGGCGAGCGTTCCATTGATAGGTGAGCCCCGAGGTGTGCGTCAGCAGGTGGCGAATGGTGATGGGGCGCTTGGCATCGACCAGAGCGCCCGGAGGAGAAGTCTTATCCTGCGGCCAGGGCGGGTCCAGGACTTTCATGTTCTGGAATTCCGGGATGAAATCGGAAACGGGCTCATTCAGCGTGAATCGGCCCTCTTCGTAAAGCATCATCACCGCGACGCTGGTGATCGGTTTGCTCATGGAACAGATGCGGAAGATGCTGTCGGGGCGCATGGGCTTTTTCGCCTCGCGGTCTGCCATGCCCACGGCTTGGAGATAGGCGATCTTGCCGTGGCGCGCGACGAGAGCGACGCCGCCGGCGATGCGCCCGTCGTCAATGCTGCGCTGAATCGTAACGGCGATGCGCTCCAGGCGTTCGGGCGAAAGTCCAACGTCTTCGGGAGAAGCTGTGGCACTGGTCCCTATGGAGACCGTTGCGGCCGTCTGCGCCGCAGCGGGCTTCCAAGGAATTTGTGACCCAACGAGCGCAACCAGCAAGAACACGAACGCTGTAAGCACCGATAAGCGCTGACGAAGCTTTTTCATGATGTCCGCTCCTTGTGATTCTTCGAGAGACGGGGATTCTACCTGAGAGCCAGCGTCACGGGAAGGCCCAGGAGCGGCGCGGGGATTCCCGCGCCTTGGAGTGCGTGGCCCTTGCTTCACGCATGTGATTGCCATAAGCTGGACGCCATGAAAGAAATCGTCTTCGAGGTTACCCAGGAGTCGGACGGCGGGTATGTGGCCGGGGGCCTGACCGAAAGCATCATCACTCAGGCCGACGACTGGGAAGAACTGCGCACGAATGTGAAGCAAGCCGTTGCCGCCTTCTATTTTGACCGGCCCGAACGACCCTCCAGCATTCGCCTCCATCTTGTCCGTGACGAGATTCTGGCCTACGCATGAAGATTCCGCGTGATTTGAGCGGCGAGGAGCATCCATGCCGGAATCGATTCGTAACATCGCGATCATCGCGCACGTGGACCACGGCAAGACCACGCTGCTGGACGCTATGCTCTGGCAAAGCGGGATCTTCAAGGCCAGCCAGGAGGTGGTGGAGCGCGTGATGGATTCGAACGAGCTCGAGCGCGAGCGCGGCATCACGATTCTGGCCAAGAACACCGCCATCTTCTACAAGGGCGTGAAGATCAACATCGTGGACACGCCCGGCCACAGCGATTTCGGCGGCGAAGTGGAGCGTGCCCTGAAGCTGGTGGACGGCGTGCTCCTGCTCGTGGACGCGAGCGAAGGCCCTCTGCCGCAAACGCGCTACGTGCTGCGCAAGGCGCTGGAGGCCAAGCTGCCTCCCATCGTTCTGGTCAACAAGATTGACCGTGCCGACGCCCGCCCGCAGGAAGTGGTGAACGAGATTTACGATCTCTTCATCGATCTCGACGCCGGCGAGGAGCAGCTCGACTTTCCCATCCTCTACGCCGACGCCCGCCGGGGCATCGCCACGACCTCGCCCGACGAGTCCTCGGGAACCCTCGCGCCGCTCTTTGAGGCGATTGTGGACCATATACCTCCTCCGGCCGGCGACCCGGCGGACGTGCTGCAGTTGCTGGTGGCCAATCTCGACTACAGCGACTACCACGGGCGCCTGGCCATCGGGCGCATCTTTTCCGGTTCGCTCACCCGCGGCGACGAGGTGGCCATTGTCAAGCTGGACGGCGCGATCCAAAAGACGCGCATCACCAAGCTCTACAGTTTTGAAGGACTCAGCCGGGTGGACGCCGAGCGCGCCGAAGCGGGCGAAATCGTCGCTATCGCCGGCGTCGAGGGCATCACCATCGGCGAGACGGTGACGAGCGCGGAGACGCCGCGCGCCCTCGTGCACGTGCCGGTGGACGAGCCGACGATTTCCATGGTGTTTACGGTAAACACCTCGCCCTTTTCCGGCCGCGAAGGGGCCTACGTCACCTCACGGCATCTGCGCGAGCGCCTGGAGAAAGAATTGCTCACCAACGTCGCCTTGCGCGTGGAAGAGACGGAGAGCACGGACTCGTTCCAGGTGCTGGGGCGGGGCGAACTGCACCTCGCCATTCTGATCGAGACCATGCGCCGCGAAGGCTACGAGCTGGCGGTGGGCAAACCCGAAACCGTCACCCGTGAGGTGGACGGGAAAGTTCAGGAACCCGTCGAGCAGCTCATCCTCGATTGCCCGGTGGAGTTTGTCGGTGTGCTGATGCAGAAGGTGGGCTCGCGCAAGGGGATCAATACCAAAATGGCCGGGCACGGAAGGCCCGGCGGGCGCGTGCGCCTGGAGTTCGCGATTCCGTCGCGCGGGCTGATCGGCCTGCGCAGCGAAATCCTGCAGGACACGCGCGGCACGGTGGTGATGAACACGCTCTTTGACGGGTACGTGGACTGGCAGGGTGAGATCGCGCGCCGGTTGACGGGCTCCCTCATCGCCGACCGGCCGGGCCGCACCACCGGCTACGCGCTCTATAACCTGCAGGAACGGGGCGAGCTCTTTGTCGGACCGGGCGTCGAGGTGTACGAGGGCATGGTGATCGGCGAGAACGCGCGCTGGGACGATATGGATGTGAACGCCGTCAAAGAGAAGAAACAGACCAACATGCGCGCCTCGGTGGCCGATGAAGCCATCCGGCTCATCCCCGTGCGGCCCTTGAGCCTCGAACTCGCCATGCAGTTCATCGCCGAGGATGAGTACGTCGAGGTCACGCCGCAGTCCATCCGCGTGCGCAAGAAGATCCTGCCCGCCAACCAGCGCCCGCGCCGCCACCGCCCCGAGGCGTGAAGCGGCGAATGCTCACCGGGAGTTCGTCCTCGCCGCGTCGAAATGCCGAAGGGCCCTGCACAATACGAGCCAGGGAATGCCCTGCGCAGCCCAAGACAATAGTCCACGGCAGAAAACCGCTGGCGTGATTGCGCGCTTTAGCTGAATGCGGAAGGATCGCTGAGGGGGGCCGATTTGCGCAGTGCGGCTGGAGGCAGCGTGGTAGAATTAGCTCATGAGTGAACAAACCATTCCCGAGAGCGTGCAGTTCATTATAGACGCTGAGGGCCGCAAGACGGCGGTGATCCTCCCCATCGGAGAATACGAGGAGATGCTAGAAGACCTTCACCTCGGCCGGGTCGCCCGCGAGAGCAAGAACGAGCCGCGCCGTCCCTTCGCCCAGGTTGTGGAGGAAATGCGCTCCGCCGGCGAGATTGATGTATAGCGTCAAGATCACCTCACGTGCCGAGGGCGAACTCAAGCGCCTCGACCGACCTGTAAGAAACCGCGTCGTAACGGCCATCCAGGCCTTAGCTTCCGATCCCCGCCCTCCCGGATGCCTCAAGGTTAGAAGCGCAGAAGGCGTCTGGCGAGTCCGCGTCGGCGACTGGCGGATAGGCTATGAGATCAACGATAGCCTCCAGGAGGTCGTCGTGATCCGGGTCGGACACCGCAGCGAGTTTTATCAGTAAAAGTGCATTCGTCCCTTTTGCCCTCTCACATTTCGCCAAGTCCCACCGCGTAGCGCAAGGCTCGCCATTTAGCCTTGCGGCTCTTCCAGCGCGAGGTGGCTCGTTGCCTCGCGCTATCGCAAGAGAGGCAATTCCTTTTGTGGGCGCGCCGAGACCGCGCGGCCTGGAAATGCCGCAGGACCCAAGTGCGGGTCCTGCGCTACCTTCGCACAGGGCAGGCTCCTGCCTCGCGCGACGGCAGGCCGCAAACATGCTAAACTCCGGGCATGCGCGCGCCACTCGCAAGGAAAACCCGATAGCCGTATCCCCCCGCGAAGGAGGAAAGAACAGATGCCAGGAGCACGGCACCCTTTGTTTCGGCTTGGAGACCGGACGGAACTACTTGTAGAATTCTGCCTCAATACGATTGCCTTCACCACTCCCATCGCGCGCCAAGAGGACGTTGGACACGACTTGTTCTGTGTGCTCTCGGAAGATCGAGAGGGTTTG
>JAIQGB010000165.1 GCA_020072905.1 Terriglobia bacterium
CGGGTGCTGGCCCGTGGAGCGCCAGGACGGTTTCGTGGGGAGTGAGGAACAAGGTGTAGCCGGGCCCGCGGGCCAGGAACTTCACGCCCCGGTCGGTCTGCCCGCGGTTCACCTCGAAGCTTATCGGCAGGCGGACGTAAAGGCCTGCCAGCCTCGGGGAGGAGATGGAAACGTTGGGCGTCGGCGTGGTGCCGCTCGCAGCGGCTGCCGAAGGTTGACTCCCCAAGCTGATCCAACCCAGCACGGCCATCGATATCAGCAATCCTGCTCTTCCGCCGGACCTCGCCTGGCGGGCGAAGGGTTGGCGACCGTCCCTCATCCTTTTGTTCCCTCCCGGAGGTTTCCCCACTTGGCTGCTCGTTCCTCTGGACGTTTCTCGCCTCTCCCCTTGCATACGTCATCCCGAGAGACTGCCTCTTCACCTCAAGACCAGGACCCGAGGATGAGGGAAAGGTTACGGGTGAAAGACACCTCTAGTCGTTCGGTTCCTTGAACAGAAAGCCGCCATCGAAATTCAGCATCAAGGTGAGTGAATCGAACGCGTAGTGAATGCTCCGCGTATAGCCGATCTGCACGGTCATGTGGTGCAGATGAGTGAGCTCGACCCATCCCGAAAAACCATTATCACGGGCGATGTCGGAAGGGCCCTCAGTCAGAAATGCCTTGTCGAAGTATCGGTTGTGATTCCCGTCGCCCCCGAAGGCGAAATCCGGAGCGACGAGGCGGCTGTAAACCTTTTGCGGTCCACCCGGCACGAGGGCGTACGCGGAAATACCAATCGCGTAGTTGTGCCGAAACTTGTAGCTGGCCCCGCCTTCGAAGTCCGACATGAAACCGAGGGTCTGATAGGGTCTGGCCATGGTGTACGGCCGCGGCATTACAAACCGATTGACCGTTCCATTTGCCGCGCCAAGGTTGAGGAAGGGGGTCACTCCCTTATAGCTCTTCTCGACGTGATTGAACCAGTCGACGCCGGCCCGGCCTGTGGTGAAAATCCTCTGGGAGTTGGATACCGGGAGTGTCCCCGTGAGGATGGAGGTGACGTTGGCTCCGGCAAATTTGGTGGAATAGCGCACGTCCAGATAGGGATCACCGAGGAGCCATGTCGTCCACCGCCAGTCCTTGGTGGTCACAAGCGAGAAGGGACTACGGACAAAGAAAATGGGGATTCCCGCTTCGGCCGTAAGATGGGAACTGAAAGCGTAGCCCACGTCGGTGTTCAGGATGAAGACAGTTCCCAGCGGAGTTGAATTCGCCTGCAACTGTTCGAACGCGACGACACCTGTGGACTCGGGTTCGTTCGAAGGTGTTGGGGTGGTCGAGCGCTTGAACCACTTTCCTATGGCACGCGCCGGCGCCTGGATGGCGCGGACCGGCGCACTCAGTGTCTTTCCGTGCGGAACCCAATCAGATTCATCCGCAGAAGATGGAGTCGTCTGAGAGGTCGTCTGGGCAACGGCTAATCCCGTTACCAAAAACACGGCGAAAAGGACACCCAAGGTTGCTCTCACTTCGCTCCTCCCCCTTTACCTTCCACACGCCGCAGCGGCCTCACCCCTTACCGCGCTCCTGAGGATTGGCCGCGGTCGAAGCCGGCGACAAAGACCGACGCTGGCCGCGGTCTTCAGATCAGTATAGCTGTTCTTTCCTGGGCTGCACTCACAAAAGAATTCCCCGGTCGGGATTGGCGATGCGTCGACGCTCGAATAAGGCTTTGCCAGGTGGTTGGAGACAGTTCCTGAGTGCGCGTCAAGCCGACCTTTCCCCGATACCCTGCGAGCGGGGTCCGGCAGCTTCCGGCGGGGTCGTCACGCCTTTCCTTGCACGATGCACTACGGGTCCGAATGCTCCACGACACTCTATGCAGGGCAGAACTCCCATCGGATGGAATCTCAAGATGCACAGATTCGGTCGGAGGGTGTGACGCTTCTTCTCCATCATAGGTTTCCAGAAGCATGGTTAAGACCGCGTAAGAGGATTTTAGCACAATCTTAACACTCCCTCCGCAGAACACTCATGTGGTCATCGGAGAGGCGAGACTCCAGATTGCAGCGAGCCTCCTCGAAGGCGGGACCACCTCAGGTCACATTTATACTGGCATTCACAACCTCAGACTCGGCGGGATCATTTCAAATCGGAACTGCGGAACCACTCTTTGGCCTCATCCCTTGACCTTCCAGGTGTTTTCCCCAAGGGAGGGGGCAGCAGGCCCATTCTCCTCCCCAGTTGGGTGCACTTTTCTCCAAGTCTTCCACTCTTGGTCGAGCCCTGAGCGATAGTGACAATGGTTCGTCTTCGCGGTCGGTGACCACGCCGTATGCGACTTGGCTTGAGAGAGGAGTTCCGATCAAGGCCAGGGGGCCGCCATCTCAGGAGGGTTCTATGGTGAGCCGAGATGCGGGTTGTCGCTCTCCCCTTTGCAGTCCATTGAAACCGGAAACAGCAAGGTCAGGCCGAATTGTGCCAGCTCGACGCTACTCACGACATGCTTTGCTTGGATCTTCTCCAACGTCAGTTGACTGCCGTCACGGCCAGCCCTCGGTATACCCACAGAAGCGGGGATCATCACGATGAAGTCTCTCCCCGTTACGATGACGGAGTAAGGAGGATCTGGACAAATCACTTTAACCGTGTAACGCCCCGCGCCCAGCCGCACGACTCCCCAGTCGACATCAAAGGGAAGCTCAAACTCTCCCGCGTAGAAGTGGGATTGAGTGCTCGGCCCAGGGCGCGTGACCACCGGGATGTGAACCATCTCTGCGTATCCTGATCGCTCGAAGCCTCTTCCCGCCATGGGATCATTCCGCAACGAGGCACCGCCTGGTGACTCGCTGCTCAAGCAGGTCGCCAATTCCGTCCCGCGCCCTCTGGCCGCCCGGACATCCCGGGTGGCTTCGGCATAGAGCGGATTACCCCTGTAGACGTAAAATCCTTCAAAGCCGCTACGGTAGCCGAAATAAGTCTGCGCAAAGGGCTCTTTACATGTTCTTGACACGCCAATCTGCCAGTGTCGGACGGAAAGCTCCCTCCCACGCAGATGAGGGCGGATTGACCCTGGGTGTGACCGGACAACCTTTCCGAGGCAGGGAGTCTCCCACGAGTGTTTAGGATACTTGCGGACCTAGGAAACCGCGGGCGTCGAAAACTCGTCTCTATCTTGGGAAATGGCGAACGCTGGGCGAAGGCGGGATTCTTCCCGGCACATCCTAGGGTAGTATAGGGTTCACGCTTCATGCGTGGCCCGGCAGACGAGGCGGCGCTCTACCCGGTCTCGGCCGGTCCTTTCAAATTGACGCACAGGCAGAGAAGGATCTCCGGTTCAAGGAGGGGAATGCTCAAGCGCTTCACCCCGTCATTGATGTTGGTCCCGCTCCTAACGGTCGTTCTCGTTGTCCTTGCTGTGCTGCAGTATCGATGGACAGGGGAATTGAGCCGCGCCGAACACGAGCGGATGCAGAAGGATCTGGACCAAAGCACCAGCCATTTCCGAGAAGGCCTTTATCGAGAACTCGCCGCGGTCTGTGCAGCCTTTCAGATGACCCCTCTCGAAGCGCCCGGCACAATCAAAGCAACGCTGGCTCGGCGCTGGGAGGAATGGACGGAAACATCAACCCATCCGGGCCTCGTCGCCGAGGTCTTCATGTGCGCGCCGGGCACTGAGGGGAGCTGCCAACTGCTTCGCCTGGACCCGCCCTCCCTGCAATTCAGGCCGAGTGCATGGCCTGCCCGCTTCGACGCCTTGCGACCCTCTATGAGCTTCGGAGAGTTGGGTGCTCATGGTCATATGGAACCTGAACGCCACCCCTTCGGATGGCGATTCGCCGAAAACGTGCCGGCGCTTCTCCATCCTCTTGTCGAGTTCCGCCCGGTCGCGGGTGGCGAACCGCGGCGCATGCCGCGGCGGGTGATTGGGTATTGTTTGATTGAGCTCAGCCCTGGGGTCATACGCCAGAAAATCCTGCCGGCGTTGGCGCAGAGCTGCTTTGGCGGTCCCGCCAACTTTTCGTATCGGGTTGCAGTCATCGAAGGGACCGACCTTCGTCATCCGATCTATCAATCTCATCCGGGCCACATTCTCCCCAGCCTTGCTTCTGCGGATGCGGTGGTGCCTCTAATGAGCGGCGGGCCGGAAGATGCTTTCCGTCTCTTGGTGGAGAGTCGGATCGGCTCAGGCGGTCGCGGTGGGCCTTTCCCTCTTTCCGGTCGGAGCGCCGATCGCGGGCAAATCCGTGACCGCGGTCGACATCTGTTCCCCATCATCGTCCCTCTTGAAGGAGGCAGCAACTGGACGTTGGTCGTGGAACACCGTTCCGGTTCGCTCGAGGCCGCCGTGGCTCGGACGCGTCTCCGCAGTCTGGCTGTGGGCTTTGGCATCCTCGGCCTGCTGGCAGCCAGCATGGCCATGATCATCGTGTGGACACAGCGCGTCCAAAGGCTGGCAAGACTCCAGATGGAGTTTGTGGCCGGCGTATCCCATGAGTTGCGGACGCCTCTCGCCGTGATCCGGTCGGCGGCGGACAACCTCGCCGACGGCGTGGTGACCGAAGCGCATCAAGTGCACGAGTACGGAGCACTCATCAGTGGCCATGCTCGCAGGCTGAGTGAGATTGTCGATCAAGTCCTGATGTTTGCAGCGCGAAAGGCTGGGCGGGTCAGCTACGAACTGCGTCCCGTCCGACTGGACGAGGTCGTGGAGGCTGTGCTGCGAGATACGGCTTCCCTCATCGCAGCCTCTGGATTTACCCTGGAGAAGACACTGCCCCGCGGGTTGCCGGAAGTGCTGGCAGACCCGGATGGTTTGAAGCATTGCCTGCAGAATCTTATTAGCAACGCACTCAAATACGGAGGAGACCGCCGGTGGCTGGGAGTGCGGGTCGAGCGTTCGGGGGACCCCGGTGGAACAGAGGTTCAGGTTACCGTGGAGGACAAAGGTCCCGGCATTTCGAAGGAAGAGCAGGCGCGCATCTTTGACCCGTTCTTCCGTGGGGTCTCTGCGGTGGCAGGGCAGATTCGCGGCACGGGGCTTGGGCTGAGCCTGGCGATGGATATTGCCGAGGCGATGGGTGGAAAGCTCACCGTCCAGAGCGAACCCGGCCAGGGGAGTGCCTTCACCCTGCGCCTGAGAGCGGTGCCCGATGGCGGCTTAGTTGGAAACAGCAGCACTCAGGATCTGGCCGCGACAATTCCTTCTCAGGCCAGCGGGCCAGCGCAAGTCAGCTCCGGCATGGACGTCAAGGGCGGTGGGCGCGCCTGAGTTGTGAGACGCCCAGATCACTCTCTCGAGGTGTGCGACCGAATGGAAGAAAAGGTATTGATCGTCGAAGATGAAGCGGGCTTGGTGACCACGCTCCGCGACCGATTGCACGGCGAGGGGTACCACGTGGAGGTCGCGCAGGATGGGATCGAGGGGCTCAAACGCGGCTCCGAGGAATCCTTCGATCTCGTTATCCTCGATGTCATGCTGCCCCGCAAAAGCGGATTCGACGTATGCCGCGACCTCCGCCAGCGGGGGGTGGGAACTCCCATCATCATGCTCACGGCGCGGGAGCAGACCGTCGATAAAGTTGTGGGGCTGAGGCTGGGCGCGGACGATTATCTCACCAAGCCCTTCGATATGCTCGAGCTGCTCGCCCGGATCGAAGCCCTTCTCCGACGCGCGCCCGGCACGCCCATCGCCTTCGCGAATACTTACAAGTTCGGTGCAGTCCGCGTGGATTTTCGCCGCACCGAGGTCTTTCGAGATGGCGAACAAATCCCCCTGTCGGCCAAGGAATTTCAACTGCTTCGTTATCTCATCGAGCACCGCGGAACAACGCTGTCCCGTCGTGAACTCCTCCAGGAAGTCTGGGCATACCGTGGCGCTGGAGCAACGCGCACGCTGGATGTTCACATTGCCTGGCTGCGCCAGAAATTAGAAGAGGACCCAAAGAAACCCAAGCTCATCATCACAGTGCCCGGCCTCGGGTACCGCTTTGAGGGATGAAGCCGCGACGGGCCGAAGCCATAATCTTGCGCAAGCCCTGCGCGGGTTGGATGCACCCCTCCCTCGTCTCCCCCTTCAGGCCCGTCGTAGATGGATGTGGAGACAGCGGATCCCGGTCACGTCAGGCTTGCCGGGCCGGGAGAAGCCGGTCCGCACTCCGTCCCGATTCACAGGAAAACCGCATCCTCGATTCGTCGATTCTGCCCGAAACTCTCTCTCCAAGTGAACACGAGACCGGAGGCCGCACAGAAGGCATATTTCAAAACGTCTATATGCAAGAAGGGCTCGTTAACCGTCTTGCTGCGGCGGGTTTTTGCGTGTTCACACATTCCGAAATCCCCGCAGGTGACGGCGGGCCAAGCCCAGGGCAAGCGATGCTCGCCGCGCCGCGCTTCCCGCAGAAATGATTTGTGTGGTAAACTGCTCAGGTTCCCAGATGGGCCGTTAGCTCAATTGGTAGAGCAACTGACTCTTAATCAGTAGGTTGGGGGTTCGATTCCCTCACGGCTCACCATCTGACCTCCCTCGAAAACAGATCAGGGCGCTTACTTGGTATCACGCTGTTGCCGGTGTGGGGATGAGCACAACTTGGTTGCCCGTTCGCTCTAGTCTTTTGATCAAGCAACGTTTCAGCCCTTCGGCGTTGAGTCGGTCGAAATAGTCGGCGCCGACGTCTTCGCAGGGGCGATCGGTTTTGAGCAGGTGGTAGGCGATGAGCAAGATGTTATGGGCGACAGCGATGATCGCACGTTTCGCTCCTCGCCGGGCCGCCAACCGCCGGTAGCGAGCCGCGAGGTAAGTGGCTTTGGCACGGGACGCTGCCCAAGCTGCTTGACTGAGCGTGCGGCGCAGCCAGAGACTCCCCGTCCGGGTCTTTGCGCTCTTCTTTTTCCAGCGCTTTCGTTGTTCCCTGGACACAGTCCCGCCCAAGAGGCCAAGTGTTGGACCGAAGGAAACTGCTCCAGGGAATCCGCGAAGTCGGCTGGATCACGACGAGGGGCGAGTACATCCCCAACAATGGCCGGATGCACGGGGCAAGGTCAGCAGCTTCCGGACTCGCGGAGGGCAGACTTGACCCCGTCCCGAGCCCCGGACACAGCCAAAGAAAAGGAGTGAGCTGGAATCCCTTGATGGGTGTATGGTGTGAGGCTTTGGGGAACCAAAGTGGGATTTCGTGCTGAGATGGTGGCCCCATGACCAAACAGAAAGACCTGGGTTGTGTTTCGATCGCGCTCAGCGCGCTGCTGCTCATTTCCTGCGGCTCCTCCGTGACGACCTCGAACAATAACGGAGGCGGCGGCAACGGCGGCGGAGCGGGCAGTTGCAGCAACGCGACTACAGGAGGTTCGACCGACTTCAGCACCAGCCCGGTGATTTCCGGCTGCCCGGTGTTTCCCACAGATAATCCCTGGAACACCGACATCTCCAACTTCTGCGTTGATCCCAATTCAAGCGCCTACATCAACAGCATCAACCAGGATAAGCAATTCCTGCACGCGGATTTCGGGTCGAATCCCGACTACGGAATCCCTTACGTGGTGGTGCCCGGCAACCAGCAGTTCGTACCGGTTCTTTTCACCGAGTTTCCCGAGGAGAGCGACCCGGGACCCTACCCGGTTCCGCCCGACGCGCCCATCGAAGGCGGCAGCAACTCCACCGGCGACCGCCATGTGTTGACGCTCGATAGCGGCAACTGCATGCTCTACGAGCTGTATCACGCGTTCAAGGACTCGGGTGACAACGGCTGGAGCGCCGGATCAGGCGCGGTATTCGATCTGCATTCCGACGCCCTGCGGCACGACGGGTGGACCTCCGCCGACGCCGCGGGTTTGCCCATCCTTCCCGGGCTCGCCCGCTACGACGAAGTGGCGGCGGGCGCCATCAAACACGCCCTGCGCTTCACGGTGGCGAGCACCCAGCGCGGCTACATTCACCCCGCGACGCACTTCGCCAGCCCGTCCAGCGATCTGTCGCTGCCGCCCATGGGCCTGCGTTTGCGCTTGAAGGGGTCCTTTGACATCTCCGGCTACACCGGCCAGTCCAAGATCATCCTGACGGCGCTCAAGAAGTATGGAATGATCGTGGCCGATAACGGCTCCAGTTGGTACATCACCGGCGCGCCCGACAGTCGCTGGGATGATACCGACCTTGACCAACTGAAGACGGTCCCCGGCAGCGCCTTTGAGGTGGTCCAAACCGGCACGATCCTGCCTTAGCCGATAGCTCACTGCCCCGCTGCGTGGGCCTACGAACAAGGCGTGAGGCTGCACTTCATCGAGCCGGGGAAGCCGGTGCAGAATGCTTTCATCGAGAGCTTCAAGGGCAAGATGCGGGACGAGTGCTTGAACGAGCATTGGTTCATGAGCCTGGGGGAAGCTCGGGAGACGATTGAGGCTTGGAGGAGGGACTACAACGAGGTTCGGCCCCATAGCTCGTTGGGGGATCCGACCCCGCAAGAATTCACCCTCATGTAAAGCAGTCCCCGGAAGCTTGCGGGAGACTTGCGTTGACTGACGAACGACAGAATGAATTGGTCGCGCTTGCCGCCGACATCACCGCCGCCTACGTAGCCGCCAACAAGATCGGCACAGCGGAC
>JAIQGB010000166.1 GCA_020072905.1 Terriglobia bacterium
CCGGCATGGTCTTGGCCAGCAGGTCGAGGGTGACTTCATCGAACTGCTCGATGTCCCCTTCCGGAATTACAGGGCAGTGCGCGCTGTCGCCCGGTTTTTCACCACCCTCCAAGAAGGGAAGTGCCAGGACGCCTATCGGCTGTGGCAGCCCAGTTCGTCTTACACCTATGCCGATTTCCTTCGTGACTGGGGTGAGGTGGGGGATTACGGGAAGATTCGGGAGTTTGAGATTCTGTCTTCGAAGTCCAAGGGGTCGACCACCGTGATCGTCACCGTGCAAATCAACAAGGTAAGTCCTCCCCTCCAGCTTCTCGTCGACCGGAAAACGAAGGGGCTCGCCTACTCCATCTTCTAGTTGGGTCGTCCCGCTTCCGCGCCAGCCTCAACAACCCTGCTTCTTGTCTTGGCCGTCACTCGTCGGGGTGATCGGGAGAAGGACGCGAGACGGGTGTTCGCTTACAGATCGCCCGACCCGGCGCGGATGAGATTACGAAACGAATGAGAGGCTACAAACCTAGCAAGTTTCCGGCGTCGTCCAGCAATTCTTGCGGAAGCACCTCTGCGGTGCCGAAGATTGGCGAGTTCGGCGGCCTCGCGCAAATTCGCTCCTGCGCTGTAGGCGAGGGCCAGGACGGCGATGACGGTATCACCCGCGCCGGTGACGTCATAGACGGGGCGAGGGACACTTGTGATTTCGTGCACGCTGCCGTTCCGCTCGAACAAAGTCATCCCTTCTGCACCCCGCGTGACGAGCAGGTTCCCGCAGCCCAGCTCGGCAAGCAGGCGCCGCCCGCCTGCCTCCAGTTGGCGGCGGTCGCGCAGCGGGGCGCCGGCCATGAGTTCTGCCTCCCGAAGGTTGGGAGTGACGAGCGTCGCTTGCCGGCAGATCTCCGGATGCTCGGGCTTAGGGTCCACGAATACCGCGACCCGTCGCTGACGCGCAAGGGTCAGCACTTGTCGGCAGAGCTCGGTCGTCACGGTGCCTTTCTGGTAGTCGGAGATCACCAGGGCGTTCAAGCGCCCGACCCAGCGCGCGAAGCCGCGAAGGAGCGCGCGCAACGTGGCGGAGGAGATTGCTGCCGGCTTTTCAAAGTCGAGGCGCAGGAGTTGATGCTGATGGGCGACAATGCGCACCTTGCGCGGCGTCTGCCGGCCTGGCTCCGCCACCAGAGTCGCGCAGGCAATGCGGCGTTTCCGCAAAAGCTCTTTCAGGCGGCGGCCGCTTTCATCGCGGCCGATGGCGCCAAAAGGAATCGGCCGGCCGCCCAGAGCCGCGATGTTCGCCGCGACGTTTCCCGCCCCGCCGGGAAAGCCTTCGGCGGCCTTGGGGTCGTCAATCACCACCACGGGCACGGGAGCCTCCGGGGAGATGCGCGTGGCCTCGCCGCGCAGCAACTCGTCCAGCATGAAGTCGCCCAGGACGCCGATCGTCCGGCCCCGAAAGCCACGCACAAGCGTTGCCAGCCGCGTTCGCTCTTTCGGCATCTGTTTCCCTTTTCCTTCAGTGTGGATCCGGCGAAGTCCCCGTCAGAATTTCCTCGACCGCCGACCGGACCTGCTCGAAAGTGACAGACAGAATACACTCAGGACGCTCATAGCGGTAGCACCGGTCGCCCGGGCAGGGGTTGCAGTCGTAAGGGTTCTGCACGATGCGCCACGGAGCCCGAGGTCGCCACGGCCCCCAGATGCGCGAACTCGACGAGCTGAAGATCACCACGCCGGGACGGCCGAGAGCTGCTGCCATGTGCGCGGGGCCGCTGTCGTTGCCGACAAAGACCCGCGCCCCCGCGAGCGCCGCAAGGAAGTTGCCCAGCCGTGGCCCCTGCAGCCGGCGGATCGTCGCGCCCGCCGCCTGTTGAACCAAGTCGAGGCTTCCCGTCTCACCGGGTCCGCAGGTGTAAATGATGGGCAAGCCCATTTTGCGCTCGAGGTAATTGCCGAGCGCGGCGAAGTTTTCCGGCGCCCACTGCTTCGTGAAGTAGAGTGCCGTGGGATGGAGCACCGCATATTCCTGGCCTTGCGGAACGCCCAGGCTCGCGCGCTTTTCGTCCCACCACGTCGCGGCCGCCGCGCTTACCGCCAGACCTGCCGGCGGAATCTCCTCGCGCGGCAAGCCGAGATGGAAGAACGCCGAAGCCTGATGTTCGGCCGTATGAATACTGGGTTTATTCAGGATCCCGCGGGCATCGGGAATCAGAGCATGGTAGATCCCTCGCTGGCGAAAGTGCTCGAAGCCCGCCTTCCAGCGCGCGCCGGACCAACGTGTCAAGAACGCGCTGGTGGGTCCGCCATGCAGGTTCACACAGAGCGCGAATTGCCGTTGGCGGATTTCCCGCACGGCGGCGATTCGCGCGCGGAGCTTGGCGAAACCGGAACCGCCGCCCGGCTCGAGAATTTCGTCCACATCGGCATTGGCCTGCAGGAGCTCGCGGAACGGGCTCTCCACGAGGACAGAGACCTCCAGGTCGGGCCGCCAACGCTTCAGAAGCCGCAGGGCCGGTGTCAGCAGGACAATGTCACCGATGGAGCGCAAGCGCAGGATCAGAATGCGGGCGCCGGGGGGGAGAGTGGGGAGGAGTGAAGTGGGCAATTCATGCCGGGGCACCGGCACTACTCCGCTTCAATCTTGGCTTCGTCCACGAGCATGACGGGGATGTCGTCCTTGATGGGGTAAACGCGCCGGCACTGGCCGCATTTGAGACCCTGCCCGTCCGCCGTGAGTTTGACGGGAGCCTTGCATGCGGGGCAAACCAGAATATCGAGCAATTCCTGACTAACGGCCATTTCCTCGCTCCAGACTGCTGCCGGTTGTGAATCTAGCAGACGCGTGCAGCAAATTCAAGCACTCGGGCCGCCGCGCGGTCATCCCTCCCGACCGTTCGAGCCAGAGCGGAGCAGGCTGATCTCCACGCGCAACGTCGATGTGATATCGCGCCACGACGGTGGATTGGGTTTCCACACGGCAAGAATTGCGGAGCCTTGGTAGACACGTTCGAACCCGGTTTCCGATTGGGAAATCGTCTCAATCGGAACGATCCACCAATGGGGAGCGGGTTCCGCCTCGAGTGCGATTTGCACGCGTTGCCACTTGTCCACCAGGATGAGCCGGGGGGAGTCGATCTCGCCGCGGAATTCCAACGGCCGGCGGACGCCTTGCGCCAGGAAATAGCGGTCCGGCGCGTCCGGGGCCAGCAGGTTGAAAACGAGCTCAAGGCCGAGCGCCAGCGGGGTGGGGCTTGTGCGGTCCGTCGAGAGATTTGACCGGCAGGCGAGCTGCCACGTCGAGCCTATGCCGCCGGTCGTCAGGATCTTGGTCGCGTGCAGACGGACATCGCCACCGTTCACCCGGTGAAGGGCGTCCCGGCGCAGTTCGATGCTGCCAGTCTGGGCAGATTGCGAGACGACGTCCCAGGGCCCGCCGGCCAGGTCGCCGTTTTCGTCCAGGCGGAAGTAATCGAAGTCCTCACAGCGTTTGGCGGCGGGAAAAACATAGGTCCGGAAGGCGTGCCGGGCGTAGCGGTCGTAGCGGAGCAGCGCCGCCATGTTTGGTTCCCTGGTCCAGACCTGGTCGTGAATCGAAGCCGGGCCTTCGCGCGGCGCCTCATGGCTTATCGCCTTCTGCCGGACGAGTTCGTGGTACGGTTCGGGGCGCCGCATCAGCGAATTGACCAATTCGGCGCTGGCGGGTTTGAAGCGCAGGCTGGAAATCGTACCGCCATCCGCGGGACGCGCCACCATTCCAAATGCCGGGTGCCGGATCAGAATCTCCGGGTGGCCGTCAACATCGTAGTCTCTCGTCTCGATGTGCAGGGCGGGATTCTTCGCGGGGGCCTCGGCCCGGTCCAGGAGAGACTCGGCCTGGACCAAGTTGCGGAGGACGGCGCTGCGGAGGTGGGGCGCGTACAGACCGCCGAACACCCCGTGCCAGTAGGCGTCGTTGCATTGGCCGGAGAGCAAGTGAGTCCTGGCTTCTTCCAGCACGTGGCGGTTCTTGCGCTGTGACGGGGCCTTGGTCTCCGCCTCGTCAAGCCGGCGGCTCACCTCAAGCATGAACTTGTGGACTTGATTGGATTCAGCGTACTTGCTGAGGAAGTTCTGCCAGAGCCCACCACGCAGAAAGCGCTGGAAGCGACCGCCCCAGGGACTGTGTTCCGCCTCTTCCAGGCAAGTCTTGAATTCGCGGGACGCTTCGGTCGGCAAAGCCCACTCCATCATCTCGGCATAAGACGCGGTGGGGAGATAGATCCGGCCGGAGGGAGGATGGGCGTCCAGAAAATCCGACAAGGTCGTCGTTTCCAGCCAGGCACCCTCGTCTTCGAGCACCTTCAGGAACCGCTCGAGCCAACCGTTGGTATAACAATGCGTATACGTGCCGGGCCAAACCCCGAACTTTTCACAGTCATCGCCCATGGCGAACAGCGCATCGTGCTGGCCCTTCCCCTGCTCTAGAACTCGGAGCGTTTCCACCGGCTCCTGGAAGGGAATCGTGTAGCGCAGCGATTGCAGGCTAGGAATCAGGCGCAGCGGAGCGCCGGTCTCTTCGGTGATGTAACTGGTGTGGAGCTCAGAGCTCTCGAGGCCGGCGGCGAGGAAATGGGTGTCGTCGAGGACGACGTACTCAACTCCTCCTTCGTGCAGCGGCCGCACCAGGCCCGGTTCCCAGACGCGCTCCGCCACCCAGGCACCGCGCGGGGCGCGGCCGAAGTGCTTGGCAAGATAATCCGAAAGCTTGCGAAGCTGTGTCTGCTTGTCCCGGTCGGGAATCGCCGGCAGGATCGGTTCGTAGTAACCACCGCCCACAAACTCCACTTGCCCGCGCGCGGCGAGCTGCTGCAGGCGTTCGAAGAACTCCGGGTGCCGGTTCTCCAGCCATTCGAGGAGGACGCCCGAATAGTGGAGGCTGACCCGGATGCGGGGATGGCGCGCCAGCGCTTCGAGGAAGGGCGCATAGGATTTCTGGTATGCCTCCTCGATGACGTGGTCGAAGTTGCCGACGGGTTGATGGGAGTGGATGAGCAGGGCGAGAGTAACTTGGCTCAATGTAGTTTACCCCTGAGGAGGGGCAGGCGCCCGCCCCTCCGTGCCCTTAGGTGCGTCCGCGAATACTTAGGATAGAATGAACCTTGCGGATTGTCAGCAGGAAACATTGGGCGATAGAGCTACCGGGGGGAGGAAGGGAATTGGACCATAAACCGCTGCTGGACTACTGTCGGTCGACGCACCAAGAGATGCTCGCTTGCCTGGAAGAAGCGGTGAAGATCGAGTCGCCGACCCACTCCAAGCCACACGTTGATCGCTTGGCCCGTTTCTTCGCCCGCAAATTTCGAGAGCAGGGAGGCAAGGTTCGGCTGCTCGAGCATCCGGCGGCGGGCTCCGCCGTCGGCGCGGAGTTCTGGAGCCGGGCAGGAGGGAGACGGAGGCCAAAGGCCCTCCTCATTCTGGGCCATCTGGATACGGTTTGGGATGCGGGGACCCTGCGCCGCATGCCCTTCCGCATCGCGCGCGGACGCGCCTACGGGCCGGGCATCTTCGATATGAAATCCGGCCTTGTGTGCGGTCTCTGGGCCGTGCGCGCCCTCCGGGCGCAGGGAATCGAGCCGGGCCGTCCCGTCCGCTTCTTCCTGAATTCGGACGAGGAAGCTTCCAGCGTGGCGTTTCGAAAGGAATTGCAGCGGGAAGCCCGGCAGGCCCGGGCCGTGCTCGTGCTCGAGCCCGCAGCTGCGGGTGGGGCACTGAAGACTTCCCGCAAGGGCGTGGGGGAATTCCGCCTCACCGTTCACGGTCGCGCCGCGCACGCGGGCATCAACCCGGCGGCGGGCGTGAACGCCATCGAAGAGCTGGCACGGCAGCTTCTTCGCGTTGCGAAGTTCGCGGCGCCGCGACGCGGGCTGACGGTGACGGTAGGCATGATCGAGGGCGGCACGCGGCCCAATGTTGTCCCCGCCCAAGCCTCGGCGCGCATCGATGTCCGCATTCCGCGACGGCAAGACCGCGCGTCAATCGAGCGGAAAATGCGCGGGCTGACACCGATCGATCCGCAGGCGCGACTGGAAATTGAAGGTGGCATCAATCGTCCGCCCCTGGAGCGAGCAATGGCTCGCGAGCTGTTCTTTCTTGCCCGCAAAGTCGGAAGGGAGATGGGAATGGAGATCGAAGAGGCGTCCACCGGCGGTGGCTCCGACGGCAACTTCACCGCCGCGTTGGGTGTTCCCACGCTCGACGGCTTGGGTGGAGTGGGCGACGGGGCCCATGCCCGTCATGAGCACGTCATCATCCGTGAGCTTCCACGCCGCGCGGCCCTCATCGCCGGCCTGATGGTGACCCTGTAGGCTTGGTATTGCAGCCGGGATGATTTGCGGCGACCGCCTCCGCCAGGTCGTGCAGCCCGACCATGAATTCTCTTGTCACGACCCGTACCGCTTCACGATGTAGTTGGCGACTTCCTGTTCGAAGACGCTGTAACTCAATCTCAATTCATCTTGAAAGAGTGAATCCACGCTGGAGCTTGCGGGAAGGAGCTTGAGCAAACGGCAGACTTCGCCCATGCCGTAGGTGTCGCGGAGGTATTCCAGGGCGGCGAGCGATTTGGCATAGGCCAGCCCGACTTGGTTGTCGGGCAGACCCATGAACGAGCCCTCCAACGTCGCAAAAGTCGGCAGGCGGTCATTGACGAAGGCGCGCGCCAATTGGGTCCCCAGTCCGGTGGTCGTGGCGCCTTCCTCGAGCTGCGCCAGACCCTCATTGAACCACGTTGGGCAGCGGCCGACGGTGATCTGCCGCACGAAGGAATGCGTCAGCTCGTGTTTCAGCACACGGGCGAGTTCCGGCGTCATGCTCGTCAGGCCCGACACGGGAACCCGAATCTTGCCGTCATTGAGTGCACCGACCCAGGAAGCTGAGCGCGTGATGTCGCGGAACGACTGGTTGGGGTAGAGCAGAACGATGATGGTTTCGTGGGGGATGTAATCGAGGTCCAGGGAGAGGTCGCGGAAGGCGACCTCGAGCGTATTCAAGAGGTCACGGACCAGCCCTTCCACTTCCCGGCCTTCGTAGCGCAACAGGAAATGTTCGCTGCGTTGTTCGAGGTATGAGCCGGCGACGTTTTGCTCCTGCTCGGCCTTGGCCACCGCTTCCCGCAAGCTGGGGTCGTCCCGAAGGTCGAGGGATTTCCTCCACTCGGCGACGGCGCGGTTCAGATCTTCAGTGGCGTAATAGGCCGAGCCAAGCAGCAAGGGAATGGCGGACGTTTTCGGGTGCTTGTCCTCGAGGGGGAGCAACAACGAGATCGCCTCGCCGTAGTAAGTCTGCTTGACGAGCAGATAGGCCATGGCGAGCGTCAGCGCGAGGTCGTCCGGGGCGAGCCGCAGCGCGTGACGGTAGAGGTCCAGGGCCCCCTCGGGATTTCCCTGCCGGGTGAGAAAAATCGCCGCCTCTTGATAGGCCTGGGCGAGGCGGTGGAGGTTGCCGGGGGAAGGGTCGTGCGAAACTTCATCGTCCAGGCGCCGGAGGTAGGCCGAATCAATGGCCTGGTCGCGGATAACCTGCAACTCGGAGGCGGAAGCCTCCTCGCCGGGCGGGGGCGGGAGGGGCAGGTCGCGCTGGCGTTCCGTCCCCGCGTCTCCGGCTTCCTCAGTGGGTTCGGCGGAGGCGGCCGGAGAGCGTTCGATTCGGTCCACGATCGTCCGCGGGATGGCGACTTCACCCCCCTCGCGCGAGATGAAAATCTGCTGGGAGTCCTCGCGGAGAATTTCCGCTACGATCTTCCGGCCGTTTTTGAGATAAATGACGTCGGCAGGAAGCTGGGCGGGACAGAGCGTCCAACATCCCAGGCCTAGCATCAAAGCGAGCAGGATCCGCGAGGCATTTGCCCGTCCGCGGTTTCGGCGGGCGGGGCCTGGGCGGGATCGACGGACCTCCGCGAGAACGCTCTCGTTCCCTTGCCGCGTGATAAGGAGGCAGCCCTGCATCCCAGCCGCCATCTTACACCAGTGGAGAGCGACCGTCGAGCTACGTGGCCCTGGCGAGCACCCTCGGAGTTGACATTGGCGAGAGGGAGTTTAGAGTACTTACCAGGAGTCCAGATGGGCACGCGGACAAATTCGACCTTACGGGGCAGGGCGGTTCCCGGTTGGCGCGGGGTCAGGGGCCGCCCGTGGCTGTGGGCTCTCCTCTGCGTTTTTTGCACGGTCCGAGGCTTTGCGCAGACCACGAGCGATCCCAAGGAACTGCTACAGAAACTCAACGATCTCACCATCGACCCGGGTCAAATCTATGTGCTTCGTGACGTGCAGATTACGCGCGACCGGGTGAATTTCTATTTCAACCGAGGCTTCATCGGATTTCTGGCCCCGGTCAAGGGTGAGATCACGGGTGCAGTGTTTGAGGGGGACGGAGAGGTCCTGTTGATGCCTTCCGATCCGGTCGAAAGGCACAGCCTGACGCTTTTCACAAAGTCCCCCATTCTGGAAGAGCAGTTCACTTCTGCCTACCTGCGCTTCACCGACCATACGGTTCGGGAACTGATAGCCCAGGCCCGCCGGCCCGAGCCCGACGACTCCGAGCAACCCGGGGGATTTGCTGAGAAGTGGAATCCTGTCGTCGCCCGGCTGAATCCGCAATACTCCATGCGCATCCTCATGGACCTGTTGGGCGAGCGGGACATGCCGTGCACCGCCTCGAAAATGCTCTCGAGCAGGGTGCGCGCCGTGCGCGGTTCGAATACTACCGGGACCTTCTGGGTCTCCACCTTCACCGGGTTGAGCCGCCGCAAAGCCCGCCGGGCGGCCGTGCGCCCCACCTCTTCCGGCGATTCCAGCCCGGCGAACCCCCGCGCCAACGTGTACCAGTAGTCGCGCTCCATCGACTCGCCATCGCGCGCCACCGGGATGGTGGTTACGGAGCAGTAGCTCGACCGGTAATCGCCCGCAAACCCCCGTGAGTTCGCGAAAATGTGCCGGCCTAC
>JAIQGB010000167.1 GCA_020072905.1 Terriglobia bacterium
GACTTGTCCTGCACGGGATGTCACGAGTACCCGCACCAGGGGCAGTTTGCTGAGCCGATGAGCAAGGCGGGGCCAGAGGGATTTCCCCTCGGTTGCGAGGCCTGCCACGTTACCAAGGCTTGGGGGGAGGTCGGTCGCTTCGATCATTCCACCACCAAGTTTCCCCTGGTCGGAAGCCATCGCGCCACCCCCTGCATGGGCTGTCACAAACCTTCCAATCTTGAATTGACCATGAAGAATGTCATCTTCAATGCTGCGCCGATGCGGTGCGAGGGCTGTCACGAGGATGCCCATGCCGGTCAGTTTGCGAGAAACGGCGTCAGGCCCGAGTGCCAGGAGTGCCACAACACGAACAAATGGAAGCCGTCGCTGTTCGATCATGAGACGCGCACGAAGTTCCCGCTGAAGGGCGCCCACCAGCATGTGCGCTGCGCGGCATGTCATAAAATCCTACGTGAGGTCGTTGGCCGAGCGGTGCTGTTTTACATGCCGACACCTCGCGACTGCGCAGCCTGCCATGGCCCGGCATAATCCCGATCCCTCTGCCGAATCTGGAGGAAGACTATTGAGATTTTAAGCAGTGCGCCATCCAGCCGCCCATGTAGAAAATCCTTTTCCGCATGAAGTTTTTTCACTCCTTTTCCCCTAGTAATTGACCCGGGTCAAGACCCTTGAGCATCCGGTGACATACTAACCATTTGTCATTATTCGCCAAGCGGCGAGTAAAAAGGGTCTCTTGAAAAGAGCCATTGCGGTGGTTCACTTAGGGCAGCAAATTGCTTTCAATTTGCATCTATTTCCTTGTTCAGAGCTCTCAGGGCTTCAGGGAGCCATGGCCGTCAGGTTGCGTCTGGGCATGTTGGTTGCTCTCGTAGTGTTGTCGGGTGGAGACCTGTCTGCCGACCAGACAACTCCGCGTCCGACCACACGCAGCCCTCACGGCGCACTGAATATCTCCTGCACGGACTGCCACACCTTCACCGCCTGGAAACCCCTGCGCAACTTAATGGAATTTGACCACGGCAAGACCCGTTACCCTCTGCGGGGACTGCATCAAGGGGTGAGTTGCACGCAGTGCCACGTCAGTCTGGTTTTCACGAACGTCGGCACCAGGTGCAGTGATTGCCACGCTGATATTCATCGGCGCCAGTTTGGGTCGCAGTGTGAATCGTGCCACTCCGTGCAGGGTTGGCAAGTGTCGCTCACCTCCATCCGCAACCATCAGAACCGCTTTCCTCTGATCGGCGCCCACGCCACAGTGCCCTGCGACGCCTGCCACAAAGGCGCGGCCACGAGCCAATTCGCAGGCCTTTCCACCGAATGTATTGCCTGTCATGTGCAAAACTTCGCCCAGACGACGCTACCGAATCACCAGGTGGCGCAGTTTCCGACCACTTGCGAGCAGTGTCACACCATGGACAGTTGGCTCGGCGCGGCCTTCGACCATGCGAAATTCACCGGCTTCGCTCTGACGGGAATGCACGCTCGCCTGGAGTGCACGGCCTGCCATATCGGAGGGAAGTTCCAGGGGACAAGCGCCAACTGCATGAGTTGCCATTTGAAGGACTTCACCGGGACGACGAATCCCAATCACGTGCAAGCCGGACTGCCCCAAGACTGCGCGCTTTGTCATACCACGGCGAGTTGGGCGGGGGCGAAATTCGATCACAATACCTTCACGAAGTTTCCGCTGACCGGGGGGCACGTCAACGTTCCGTGCGCGCAGTGTCACGTTAACGGCCGCTTCGCCGGCACGCCGACCGATTGCGCCTCCTGTCACCTCGCCGACTTCCGGAAGACGACCAATCCCAACCATGTGGCGGGCGGGTTCCCGACCGATTGCGCGATGTGTCATACCACCAGCAGTTGGGCGGGAGCAGCCTTCGACCACTCGAAGACCGCATTCCCGTTAACCGGAGCACACCTCCAAGTGAGTTGTGTGAACTGCCATGTGGGAGGGAAATACGCCGGACTGAGTACGGCCTGCGCCTCCTGCCATCTCGCCGACTTCCAGAAGACGAGCAACCCCAACCACGTGGCGCTGGGATTCCCCACGGATTGCTCGACCTGCCACGGTACAGCGAGTTGGGCAGGGGCCAGCTTCGATCACAATACCTTCACGAAGTTTCCGCTGACCGGGGCGCACGTCACCGTTCCGTGCCTGCAGTGCCACGTTAACGGCCGCTTTGCCGGCACGCCGACCGATTGCGCCTCCTGTCATCTCGCGGACTTCCAGAAGACGACCAATCCCAACCACGTCGCGGCCGGGTTCCCCACGGATTGCTCAATCTGCCACAGTACGGCCAGTTGGGCGGGAGCAGTCTTCGACCATTCGAAGACCCAATTCCCCTTGACGGGGGCGCACCTCCAGGTCAGCAACTGCGCGACCTGCCATGTGGGCGGGGTCTATGTCGGACTGAGTACGGCCTGCGTCTCCTGCCATCTCTCGAACTTCAACAGCACTACCAATCCCAATCATGTGGCCGCCGGCTTTCCGCAGCAATGTGAAGTATGTCACACCACGACGGCCTGGACCCCGGCCAGCTTCGATCACAGTAAAACCGGATTCCCGCTGACCGGCGCCCACGCCACCACTCCCTGCGCGAGTTGCCACATCGGGGGCAAGTACGCCGGCACACCGACGGACTGCTATTCCTGTCACAAAAGTGCATATACGAGCGTGACCAACCCCAACCACGTGGCGGCGGGTTTTCCCACCGACTGTTCGCAATGCCACAACACGACCACTTGGGCAGGGGCGGTGTTCAATCACACCTGGTTCCCGATTTACTCCGGGGCACATGTCCCGGGCGTGTGGAACACCTGTAATGACTGCCATGTGAATCCGTCAAACTTCGCGGTCTTTTCCTGCATCACCTGTCATGCTCATGAGAAGACGACGATGGACTCGAGGCATCAAGACGTCAGGAACTATGTCTACAACAGTGCAAACTGCTACTCCTGCCATCCGACGGGAAGGTCCGACTAGGGGCTGGCTGAGGCTTGGGTTGGCCGCCTGGATGGGCTTGGCGCTGTGTCGAGTGGACCTACGCGCGTCCGAACCGGGCCTGCGCACGGAATTTCGGGTGAAGTACGTGGCAAGTGGTGCGGTGTATCTTGAGGGGGGGCACGGCGCCGGTCTCGAGGAAGGCATGAAACTCTCCGTGAAGAGGACCGGTCCGCTCCCCGCCGGCGAAAAGGGCAGTGCGGCTTCGCAGCCGCGGATCATCGCACAGATCAAAGTAACCTCGGTCGCCCAAGTTTCAGCGGTCTGCGAGATCGTCTCCGAGACTGAGGAGGTCAAGGTGGGAGATTCGGCCTTCCTGGCAGCAGAGGACGCAGAGGCGCTGGTGCAGCGAGACGCTCTCGGCAGCGTCCGAAAATACCCTCAGATCATCACCTTCACCGAAGGCGATCCTCTCGACGAGGAAGCGCGTGAGGAAGTCCCACGCCCCCCTCTTCCCGAAATCAATCGCGCGCGCGGGCAGATGGGATTCGAATATGGCGGGATTCAAAGCGGTGGAGCAATTTCAACTCAGAACACGCAACTGGGCTTGGTTTTGCGGGCCGACATCACCCGCATCAACGGCTCCTACTGGAACCTCAGCGGCTACTGGCGAGGACGTCTCAACACCAGTTCCAACAACGCGGGCCAGCAAACGCTCAACGACCTGATCAACCGCACGTACCATCTGGGGATGCAGTACGCCAATCCCAACTCGCACTGGGTGGCGGGCTTCGGACGCCTCTATCTACCCTGGGCTAGCAGCCTGGAGACCATCGATGGCGGCTACTTTGGCCGCCGCGTTGGGAAAACGATCACCGCGGGTCTCTTTGCCGGGACAACGCCAGACCCGAGCTCATGGAATTATGACCCCAATCGTCGGATGGCAGGAGCCTTTGTCAACTTCGAAGGGGGGAGCTTCGATTCGACTCGCTATACCAGCACCTTCGGCGTGGGTGTGAGCAGCCTCGGCTGGCGAACCGAGAAGCAGTTCTTCTTCATGGAGAACGGGATCTTCTACAAGCAATATGTATCCATCTATCATTCCCTGCAGGCCGACAATCCACGAATTCAAAGCCCCACCGGTTTGATGACGAACACTGCCGGGCTGAGCCGGAGCTTCCTCACCTTGCGCGTGCAGCCCGTCCGGCGTTTTTCCTTCGACATCAACCACAATTACTTCCGCGACTTCCCCACCTTCGATCCGCGCCTGGTCGCTACGGGATTGGTGGATAAGCTCCTCTTTCAAGGGCTGAGCGTAGGCACCCGGGTGGACCTCCCCAGACACATTACGATCTACGACAGCTTCGGGCGCAGCACCAGGACTGGCGACGCTCGGAGTTCATGGAACCAGATGTACGGCGTGATCTTTGGACAGATCTGGCGGACGGGGATTCGCGGCGACGTGCGTTACTCGCAGTTCGATAGCTCCTTTGGCCAGGGCCACTATTCGGCGCTTTCCTTATCGCGCACTTTCCGCGACACGTTGCGCCTGGAAGTCACGGCCGGGCGGCAAAGCTTCAACTCGCCGCTCACCCGGGATACGAACTATCGGAACCTGGGGACAACGTTCGAATGGTATCCGGGGTCAAGTTTCTTTATGGATGGTGGCTTCAGCAGACAGCAGGGGACGATCCAAGATTACAGCCAGTGGTATGTGGGATTCGGCTATCGGTTCGATTCCTACAGAAGATCTCGCACGGAGGTGGCAAGCAGATGATCAACACGTCAAGACAATGGAAGCTCTGGGTAACCGCGCTGGCAACGGGCCTGGGAGCGGCATTGCTTCTGGCCCTCCTGAGTTCCCCCGTGGTCGCCGCTGACGCGCCAAACCCCGCGGTGGAGCAGATGCTCGACCGAACGGGCAGTTTTGTCGTCAAGTTTCTGGAAGACTTTTCAGACATGAAGTGTACGGAGTTAGTGTCTCAAACCAAGTTGGGCAAAGGGGACAAGAAAGCGTATGAAGAAGATTCCACCTACGATTACTTGGTCATGACGCAATCCCCCGACGGGGATTTGACCCTGGTCGAATCACGTCTGGCTGAGAAACAACCCAAACACAAACGGAATCTACCCTTGCTGGTCACGAACGGTTTCTCGACGCTCCTCCTGGTTTTCCATCCGTCGTACCAGGCGAGCTTCGAGTTTGTGCCGCTGGGGAACGAAACCGTCGATGGAAAGCTTTATGCAAAGGTGCATTTTCGGCACCTGAGGGGGACCCGATCAACCGCCGCTCTAATCCTGCGACAGCAAGAGTATCCGCTCGACCTCGAAGGGACGGCCTGGGTCGATCCGCAATCTGGCGCGATCGCAGTCATCAGCGCGGGGCTGGAGAGCAGCATGGAGGATATCGGCTTGCGCTCCCTCCACTGCGAGGTCCGGTACGGCCGCGTACCCCTCCCCGGACTCCATGAATCGTACTGGCTGCCCACATCCGCCACGGTGGATGTCGAGACGCCGCGCCAGCACTGGCGCAACCTGCATCGCTTTACCGACTACCAGAGGTTTTCGACCAGCACCGAAAGCAAGATTGCAGGGAATCAATGAGTGCTCACTTGTCCGTATCGATCCTCAACCCGCCCCAAGTTGACGCAGAGGCGGGCCACCGCTTACGCCTGCGGGCCGGTTACGGAATGGCGATCCTGCTGGTACTGGCATTGACGCTGTACGGGTTTGATTACTACTTTCTCGACCTCGCGCAACGGCCATTTTCCCCCAAGCACGCTCTCCTCAAGCCCGGAGGTTCGATTGGACTCGGGCTGGGGCTCCTTGGAACCGCTCTTTTCTTGGCGATCTTCCTTTACCCGGTCCGTAAACACTGGGAGTGGCTGCGGCGCCAGGGGGATACCCGGCACTGGCTCGACTTCCACGTTCTGCTGGGTCTTACCGCGCCGTTCCTCGTTGCCTTCCACGCTTCGTTCAAATTCCGCGGCGTGGCGGGAATGGCGTTTTGGATCATGACCGTCGTGGCCCTCAGCGGGGTGGTCGGAAGGTATCTTTATGCGCAAATCCCGCGTAGCCTGAATACGGCCGAGCTTTCACTGAAAGAAGCCCGGGACGAACAGACACGGCTCACCGAGCAACTCAGCGAGCAGAAGCTCTTTGCGGCTTCTGTACTAGCTCCGCTCTTCCGGCTCCCGAGCGAAGCTCGGGTTCGCTCCCAGCCTTTGCTTCTGGTGCTCGCGAGCATGATGTTCCTCGACCTGCTGCGGTTCTTTCGCATTGCCCGGTTGCGGTGGCGGGCGCTGGGCTTCTGGGGCAGACTGGGGACTCTGGGCGGGACCCTGGCCTCCGGGAATGCCGAGGTCGAGCGCGTGGTCGCCATGGCCCGCAAGCAGGCCAGCCTCTCCAAACGCGTCCTATTTCTTTCGCGCACGCAACAGGTGTTTCACCTCTGGCACGTGATTCACAGGCCCTTCAGCTACTCGTTTGCCCTGCTGGCGTTGATTCACATCGCCGTCGTTCTGCTTATCGGGGTTCGTTGAGGTTGGCGACGCCTGGAGGCACTGTTCGCGCCGTCGATTGCCGCTGAATCGGAGGTGCTGGTCGGCAAATCCGCCCAATTTCCCCACCGGCCCGAATGGCCGGCTATGCGGGGGCAGGTTGTTTCCTTTCGAGCGCGGCTTGTTGAGCCTCGCTGCTGGCCTCCAGGGTGATGTCGCGCATTCCAAACTGGACCCCGATCTTCTTCAGGAAGTCATTGGGAGGGATGCCGCCGGCAAAAATCCATACGAAGTCGTTAGGAATCTCCCGCAACTCGCCGCTGACCTCGAGGATAACCGCATCCGCCTTTATTTCCACGGGGATCGAGTTGAGCACTACCTTGACCTTCCCGGTGCGGATGCAGTCTTCAAGGCGCTTGGCGTTCCGTTCTTTGATGCGGCTGAAAGACCCTTTTCGGTACGAGAGAGTGACTTGGTTGCCCTTCTGGAACCCGAGCCCCATCGCTGCCTCGATGGCGCTGTCGCCGCCCCCGACGACGAGTATTCTCTTGTTGATGTAATGATCCGCCTCAATCAAGCGGTACATGACCTTCGGCAGTTCCTCTCCTTTGACTCCGAGTTTCCGCGGGGTGCCGGTTCGCCCGAGCGCCAGGACGACCGCGTGCGAGGAGTACTGGCCATTGTTCGTCACGACCGTGAAGATGCCCTCTTCCCCCCTTCTGACGTCTTCCACTCGCTCGCCACTACGAACTTTGAAATCCGCTCTCCGCAAGACCTGGTTCCAGAAGGCAAGGAGTTCCTCCTTGGAAAGTTCCGTCTTCTTGAGTTTCCCATACATTGGAAATTCAACGGGACTCGTCATAACCAGTTTCTGGCGCGGATACTTCGCCACCGTGCCTCCAATCTCGTCCCGCTCCAAAGTCAGATAATTGAGCTTCTTCTCCATGGCGCGCAGCGAGGCACTGATTCCAGCGGGGCCGGCTCCGATGATTAACACGTCATAGACGCCCGGCAATGACCGGGCGGCGCCTAAGGCGGCAACTCGGTTCGCAACCGTGTCAATGCAATCGCGCCCTTGGTTGACGGCATTCCTGATCAAAGCCAACCCGCCGAGTTCTCCGGCAATAAACAGGTTCGGGACACTCGTCTCGTACTTGGGCGTCAGGTACGGCATCTCCGCCCCCATGCTCGGGCTGGCCATCACCATCGAGATGGCGCCAACGGGACAGGCTTCGGCGCACAGGCCATGGCCGATACATTTGTACCCGTTCACGAGAACCGCCTTGCCCCCTAACATGGCCAGGACATCACCCTCCGGACAGACCGCCGTACAACTCTGGCAGCCGATGCAATTGGTGACGTCGATATGCGGATGTTGAGCCTTGGGCCCCTCGGAAAACAGTTTTCCCTTCTCCGCAGCCTCACGCGCCCGAGCCGCTCTCCTCTTTTGGCTCCTCAGGTAGAAGGCCATGGGGACGAGAATCACCAGAGCGTAGAAACAGTAGATCAATAATGAGCTAGCCATCCCCCAGCTACCTCGTTCGGCCAAATAGCGCACGTCTCCCCGACGGCGCGGAGGGGACCTCAGTCTCCCGTGCGGGCTCTCCCGCTGACTCTAGTCGTGTGTCTCATGGCGCTGCCATATGGCAAGGCCAGTTTTGACACAAGCCAAACCCCTGTCTGCCCTATGCACCACGCCCCGGACAGGTACGTCATCGCAATTTCCAGAAGCTCTCCTCAGCTTTTCGCAAAGGCCCAATGCGCTACTGTCCACGATGCGTGGCAGCAATCTGAAGAGCGACATATTCCCCGACACCAGTATAACCCGGAAGCCGGCTTGCGCGGGCTGGCTTGCCCAGATAACGACCCAACTTCAGAAGTGGCGACCTAGACTCATTAGCCCTGATTGCATCACGCGCTGGACCGTATATGGTCGATCCGCAAACCATTCTCGCGATTACTCGCCTCGCCCGCCACCAGTCTGATAGTCTCCGCGTGCGTCGTGACACGGTCGAGACCGTAGCACCCCCAGAACAGTCTTTGCGACTTTCGGCGACCAAGGTCCGAACCGAGACTTGACGCCCTCAAAAGAGTTTCCCGGAACG
>JAIQGB010000168.1 GCA_020072905.1 Terriglobia bacterium
ATGACCAGAGGCTCGCGTCACGCGCCCGGCGAGGCGCGACAAGGCGCGGGACGACGGTTCCGGCGGGCGGCTCCTTCACAGCATCCATCCCCCGCTGACGTTGAGGACTTGACCGGTGAGAAAGGCGGCCTCGGGCGAGGCGAAGAACTTGACGGCTTCGGCGACGTCCTGGGCCGTGGCGGGCCGGCCGACCGGAAAGCGCGCGTCGGTGATGCGCTCAGCCTCCTCGCGGGAGAGCTCCTTGTCGTCGATGATGGGAGGATTCACGACGTTCACAGTGATGCCGTAGCGGGCTTCCTCGAGCGCCAGGGAGCGGCTGAAAGCGACGAGGCCGGCCTTCGCGGCCGAGTAGGCGGAAATCTTCGCCTGCCCAAAAGCGCGCTCGGCGCCCACGGCGCCAAGATTGATGATTCGCCCCCAGCGCTGACGGCGCATCGTGGGCAGGGCGAATTTGGAGCCGTAGAACGCGCTGTAAAGATTCGAAACGAGAATGGCGTGCCATTCTTCAATGCTCGATTCAAGGACCGGCTTCCACTCAAAATCGCCGACGTTGTTCACCAGAATGTCGAGCCGACCGAAGCGGCGGACCACACTCTCGACGAGTTCCTTGAAGCGCGCCGGATCGGTCACGTCGGTCTCGGCCATCCAGGCTTCCGCGCGGGCAGCGCGGAGTGCGTCGACAACCTTTTGCGCCCGCAGCTTGTTGGTGCGATAGCTGATCGCCACGCGCGCGCCGGCGCGGCCGAGCGTGAGCGCGATCCCCTTCCCGATGCCGCGCGAGGCGCCCGTAACGAGCGCCACTCGATTTTGCAGGGCCACTCTTAACTCCTTGAAAACAGAACGGTTACTCTCAGTTCACGGCGTTTCACCGCATTCGGCAGGAGGCGCTCCATCTCAAGCCGTCGCCTTGGCCACGATCAGGGTCATATCGTCCTGGAGTTCCGGGCTGCCCGTCCAGTCTCCCACGCTGCTGTAGATCTCCTGGACGAGGACATCCAGTGGGCAACTCAGGGCACGCTGCGCCACTTCGAGCAGCCGTTCCTCACCGAACTCTTCGCCGTAAATATTCTCCGGTTCCGTCAGGCCGTCAGTGAAAGCCAGGAAAATGTCGCCGGGCTCGAGCTGAACGGTCGCTTGCTCGTATTCCATCGGCGAGAACAATCCCACCACTGTGCCGCCGCACTCCAGACGCTGCAGGCGGCCGCCGCGGAAAAGCACCGGAGGCAAGTGCCCGGCATTGGTGTAAGTCAGGCTGCGCGCCGAAGCGTCATAGAGTGCATAGAAGAACGTCGCGTACTTTTCCGTCGAAGTGCTCTCGAAAAGCTGGCGATTGAGGCGCTTGACGACCTGGGCGGTAGAGAGGGGAGCGGCCGCTCCGATGCCCGTCGACGAAAATCCGTCGTAGAACTGCGCACGCAGGGAAGATTGGATCGACGCCATCAGCAGCGCCGCGGAAATTCCTTTGCCGGAAATGTCCCCGAGCACGAGCCCGACGCGGTCCTTGTCGATCTGAAGAAAATCAAAGTAATCGCCGCTCACCGTCCGCGCCGGCTTGCACATCCCGTAGAGTTCCAGCCCCGGGGGTTTGGGGATGGTCTGCGGGAACAACTGCCGCTGGACTTCGCGAGCGATCTCCAGTTCGCTTTCCAGGCGCGACTTCTCCTGGGATTCGCGGAGCAGCCGCTCGACGGATGCGGTCGTGCTGTCGAACGCCTCGCCCAGCGCGGTCAACTGGTCGCGCGCGGGGATGCCGATCCGATAGGAGAAATCCCCCGCCTTCACCTTCTCCGTAGCGGCATAGAGGCTGTCCACCGTCGAAGTGATGGAGCGCGTCAGCCGGATGCCGATGATGAGTGAGACCAGCTCGATCACCAGGAAGACCAGCGCGACAACGATGAACAGGGTCACATAAATCCGCGAGAAGGGCCCCAGCGTCGAAATCAGCTGGCGATTGAGGGCCACCGCCCGGGAGGTCACGACGACCAGGACCGGCTCGGCGAGGTGCTGTTCGGTGTCGCCGCCCCAGACGATAGGATCGAGCGAGGAAGCGCCGACCACCGTAATATCCGCATGGTTGGCGGGCGCGGGAAGCTCCACGGATTTTGAGCTGAGCGAATCCTGCTGCGAGAACTCGCCGAGCGCCTGCTGTCCCGGCGCCGGCGTTCTTGCTTCACGCGCTCCTCGGACGGAGGGAGGGATCAAGACCCGAACCGGTCCAATCCCCTGCCCCACTAAATCCAAAAGCTCCGGCGTCAGGGGCTGTGAAACAATGAGCGTCAACTCGCCAACCGGCGTCTGGCCACGGTCCACCGAGCGGAGCGCAATCTGCTCACCGTCCACCACGAAGCCCGCGAACTCCTCGTGGGTGAACCACTTAGGGAGCGTCACCGGGCGCCGGACGGCGCTCCCGTCCAGCCGGAAAGCCCGCACTCGCGAGCCAAGCTGCAGGGTGATTTCGAGACCGGGATAACTCTTCGCATACTCACCCAGCTCGCTGGCGAAAAAGCTCTGCACGGCGTCGAGCAGCTCGTCGGGCGACTTCGCTTTGCTCACATGCATTTCGCGTCCGACGACACGGGTGATCTGCTGGAGCTGGCCGGCCCGGTCGCGCAACTTCAGCGCCACCAGAAAGGCCGCGAACTGACCGTTGTTCAGGAAGTCCTTGATGAGCACGAGGAAGATGATCAGAACGATGGGCACCACGGCGATGAAGAGGTAGGTGATGATCAGGCGTCGCCGCAGCCGCCAGAGAACGCGGGCGCGAACGAAACCGATCAGTCGTCCAAAGTAATAGCCGCCCGTGACGAGGAACGCAATCCAGAAGAGGAGCCACAGCGGGCCCGGAACCCCGCCGCCCAGGCGATCCACCAACCACAGTGCCAACCCATAGGCCAGCATCCAGAAGGCGAACCGCGCCATCCGGTGGGTTCGGTATTCGTGAAGAAGGGCTCGGAACACCACAGCCAGAGAGCATATCAGCGCGGAGGATTCCGCGCCAGATGCTGACTCGTGCCGGCGGGTCCGGGTGAACACGGCAGGGAACACGCCGCCGGTAAGACTCTACGAGCCTCCCCTAACGATTGGGCGTGCGGCTTCCGGCTGGGAGGCCTGCAGGAGGCTGTGGTGCCGACTGTAGAAGAAGTAGATCACCAGCCCGATCGCCATCCAGATAAACAGCCGGAGCCAGGTGTCCGCGGGCAGGCCCAGCATCTGGGCTAGACACACCACCATCCCCAGCGGGCCTACCAGCCAAACCACGGGCGTGCGGAAGGGCCGTTTGATGTCGGGACGCATCCTGCGCATGGCGAGGACGGAGCCGCAGACAATCACGAATGCCAGGAGTGTCCCAATGCTAACCAATTCCCCGACAATGCGCAGCGGCATGAGGCCCCCCGCCAGTGCGACGCAGAGTCCGGTCAAGGCGGTGCTCTTGTATGGGGTGCGAAAGCGGGAGTGAACCTCTCCGAAGGCTTTGGGCAGCAATCCGTCGTGAGCCATCGTGTAGAAGACGCGCGTCTGCCCGAGCAGCATCACCAAGATGACTGCCGTCGTCCCCAGCAAGGCGCCAATCTTGACAATCGGCGACAGCCAAGTGCTGGCGGGAGTGGAATCGATCGCCACGGCCAAAGGGTCCGGCACATTCAGGCTCGTAAAGTGAATTAATCCGGTCATCACCAGAACGACGGCGATGTACAAAACCGTACAAATCCCGAGTGATCCCAGAATACCGATGGGCATGTCTCGCTCGGGATTACGGGCCTCCTGCGCGGCCGTGGAAACCGCGTCGAAGCCGATATAAGCAAAGAAAATGATCCCCGCACCGCGTAAGACGCCGCTGAGCCCGAACTCGCCGAAAATTCCCTGGTTGGCCGGCAGGAAGGGGTGCCAGTTGGCCCGGTTGACGTACAGCGCTCCCACGAGAATGAACACGATGACCACGCCCACTTTGACCATGACGATGAGACTATTGAAATTCGCGGATTCACGAATCCCGATAATCAGCAGGACGGTAATGACGCCGATGATGAAGGCCGCGGGGAGGTTGAAATACGACCGGACCATCGTACCATCCGCCAACTTCACCATCTCCCAGGGACTCTTGCTCAGTTCGGCCGGAAACGGCAGGTGGAGAGTCTTCTCCAGGAAAGAAACCAGGTAACCCGACCAGCCGATGGAGACCGTGGTGGCTCCCACGGCGTATTCTAGGATCAAGTCCCAGCCAATAATCCAAGCCAGAAACTCCCCCACGCTGGCATAGGAGTATGTGTAGGCACTCCCCGCCACGGGAATCATGGAGGAAAACTCCGCGTAGCACAGTCCCGCAAACGCGCAGCCCACGCCCGAGAGGATCACCGAAAGGACCAGGGCCGGCCCCGTATGCTGTGCCGCAACCCCGCTCAGCACAAAAATTCCGGCGCCCACGATGGCGCCGATGCCCAGCGAAATCAGGGCCACCGGCCCCAGAGCGCGCCGCAGGCTGTGTTCCGATTCCGCAGCCTCTTGCCGCAGTTGCTCGATGCTCTTTTTTGCCCACAAACGCGCCATGCCTCCCCCTTTAGTTCGGGATTCGGGGCTCGTGTTTCGGGACTCGGGGAAAAACGCACCCGCATCCCGGATTGCGAATCGCGAGTCCCGGCGCGCTCCGTGCGGAATCAGAGCGCTTCAGTGAAACTTTCAGTTCGTCATCCGCCCGCCAATCCCTTGCTGCGGCGACGCCAAACGTAAAACACGGGAACCCCCAACGCCACAATCCCCAGCCCCGCGAGGCTGCGCTGGGTCTTGTGCAACAACAGCGCCCACTCCACGAAAAGCGCAAAGGCGATATACAAAGCCGGCAAAACCGGGTAGCCCCAGGCCCGGTAGGGGCGCGCCGCCTCCGGCCGCGTCCGCCGCAGACGGAAGACGGCCGCAATGGTGAGAATATAGAACAGAACGACGGCGAAAATCACGTAATCCAGCAACTCGCTATAGGTGCCCGAGAGGGTCAGGAGCGCCGCCCAGACTGCCTGAACCATCAACGAAACCGCAGGGGTGTGGTACTTCGGGTTGACGCGCGCGACCTTCGAAAAGAACAAACCGTCTTTGGCCATGGCGTAATAGACGCGTGCCCCGGCCAGGATCATGCCGTTTAGGCATCCGAACGTCGAGATCATGATGGCCGCCGCCATCGCCCAAGCTCCCGGGTTCCCCAGGATGACCTGCATCGCCGCGGTGGCCACGCGGTCCTCGGCAGCAAACTGAATCCCGCGCTCCAGGGGATTCGTCCCCCGCGGCGAGCCGAAGAACGGGAGGACCCGCAAATAGACCCAATTGCAGGCCAGATAAAGACAGCAAACACCGACCGTCCCGAAGAGCAGCGCCAGAGGCAGGTTGCGTTTCGGATTCACGACTTCGGCCCCGGTGAACGTGACGTTGTTCCAGGCGTCGGAGGAAAAAAGTGGTCCAACGAGGGCCACCGCGACCACGGTCAGTGCAGCCCAGCCCCAGGGGGTTTCCGCACTCGCCGAAGGAGGCGCGACGGGCACTGCGTGGCTGCCGCCCACCCACCAAAGGCCGAGGCCCACCAGGCCCAGCAACGCCCCCACCTTGAGGACCGTGAAGATGTTTTGCACCCAGGCGCCGGTCCGTAGTCCGAAAATGTTCACGATGCTGAGCAGGAAGATGACAAGAATGCCGATCAACTGCTGCGAGGAGAGCGTCAGGGCAATCGCGTGGCTGCCGATGCTGAATTGGCCGAAATCCAGAAGGCGGTTCTGCGCGGAGACCCAAGGCGCGAACACTCCCAGAAATTTGCCGAAAGCCACCGCCACGGCCGCGAGCGTTCCGGTCTGAATGACCAGAAACAGCGTCCAGCCGTAGAGAAAGCCGGAGAGCGGACCGAAGGCTTCCCGCAGATAGATGTACTGGCCGCCGGCGTGCGGCATCATCGCCGCCAGTTCGCCGTAAGTGATGGCGGCAACCACGGTCATCAGACCGCTGATGACCCAGGTCAATATGAAAAGGGTGGGCGAGGCGACCTCCCGTGCGCCCTCGGCGGCCACAATGAATATTCCCGAGCCGATCATCGACCCCATCACAATGGTGGTCGCGTCAAGCAGACGGAGTCCCTTGACCAGCTCGACAGGCGCCGCGCCCGTCGCGGGAGTGGAAGTTGTCGTCGCATCCATACGTGGAAGAAATATCTCTGGCCTCAGCGTGCCGCTCCAGGCCAACCGCGTGAGTGAATTCCTTAGGCCCTAACCCCGGGTGACAGGGGGGCTTCGCCCACGACCCGAAGGAAGTCTCTCGCTCGCACGGCAAGATCGGGTGCGCTCAGAAGGTCGGAAATCACGGCCAGCGAGTCGGCGCCGGCCTCCAGGACCGCGCGCGCTGTTTCCAGGGTTATTCCTCCGATGGCCACCAGAGGCTTGCGAGTTGCCTGGCGGGCCGCCGCCAATCCCTCCAGGCCGACGACCGGATCCGGCTTCTCCTTGCTGCGCGTGAGGAAAATCGGGCCAAAGGCAAGGTAGTTTGCCGAAGAGCGATCCGCCTCGGCAAGCTGCACCAGATCATGGGTTGAATACCCAACGAGCCCCTCCGGACCCAAGACCTCCCGGCAAAGTTCGACCGGCAGGTCTTCCTGGCCGACGTGTACCCCGTGCGCGCCAGCGGCCCGGACCACGTCCGCGCGATCGTTGACGATGAAGATCCCGCCCGCGCGGCATGCCCGTTCGGCCAGGGTCCGGCTGTTCTCGAAGAGTGCCCGGGACGAAGCCTGCTTGTCGCGATACTGGATCAGGCGCACCCCAACGCCCAACAGGACATCGCAGACCTCAAGTGGAGAGCGGCCGCCCGTTTGGGCGGGATCAATAATCGCATAGAAGCGCGGCAGGGAGAAGCCCATAGAGAGGGCGCGGGCACGCCTTTACGGGATGCCTGCGCCGTTGGGGGCGAAACGAGCGATAAAGCTCGTATCGAATTTCCCGGCGCGGAAGTCCGGGTCCGCCATGATCTTTTCGTGAATGGGAATCGAAGTCGAGATCCCTCCCACGATAAACATCTCGAGCGCGCGAGCCATGCGGCTGATCGCCTCCTCACGGTCCTTGCCATGCACGATGAGTTTGGCAATCAGCGAGTCGTAGAAGGGCGGGATCACGGACTCAGCGTAGGCCGCCGTGTCGACGCGCACTCCAGTGCCACCCGGGACGTGGAAATCCGTCACCTTCCCCGCCGAGGGCGCGAAGGTCTCCGGATTCTCCGCGCAGATTCGGCACTCGATGGCGTGCCCTCGCAAGCCGACGGTGTCGCCCTGAACTGGCAAGCTCTCACCCGCCGCGACCTGAATCTGCAGCTTGACGAGATCGAGCCCGGTGACCATCTCCGTCACGGGATGCTCAACCTGGATGCGCGTGTTCATCTCCAGGAAATAGAGCTTCCGGCCCTCGTCCATCAGGAACTCGACGGTGCCGGCGTTCGTGTAGCCGATCTTCTCGAGGGCGCGAACTACTTGTCCGCCCAGACTGCTCCGGGTGTCCGCGTCGAGCTGAGTGGAGGGTGACTCCTCAATGAGTTTCTGGTGGCGGCGCTGGATCGTGCACTCGCGCTCGCCCAGGTGAACGACCTTGCCTTGGTGGTCCCCCAGGACCTGGAACTCGATGTGGCGCGGGGAAGTGATGTATTTCTCCAGGTAGACGTCCGGAGTGCCGAAGGACGCAACCGCCTCGTTCTGGGCTGTCTGTAGGGCCCCGACAAGCTCATCTTCCGTCCTGACCACCCTCATGCCGCGACCGCCGCCGCCCGCCGCCGCCTTGATCATAACGGGATAACCGATGCTCGCTGCAACCTCCCGCGCCTCCTCTTCCGAGGCGAGGATCCCGGACCCCGGCAGGACCGGCAGTCCAAGCTCCGCCATCGTCTTCCGTGCCCGGTCCTTGTCGCCCATCAGGCGGATAACGTCCGGCGTTGGACCGATGAAGGTGAGTTTGGAGGTCTCGCAGACATCCGCGAAGTGGGCGCTCTCGGCGAGGAAGCCGTAGCCCGGGTGAATCGCATCCGCTCCGGTGATTTCGGCCGCGGAAATGATGCTGGCCACGTTGAGGTAGCTGTCCGAACTACGCGGCGGCCCGATGCAAACCGCCTCGTCGGCGAAACGCACGTGGAGAGAATAGCGGTCGGCCTCCGAATAGACCGCCACCGTGCGGATCCCCAGCTCCTTACACGCGCAAATCACGCGCAGCGCGATCTCGCCTCGATTGGCAATGAGGATTTTCTCGAACATGCGTGGCGCGGCGAGCAACAATCAACCCCGGGCGTTGACCTGTTGACATGCCGACCCGGGGCACGAGCCGCCAACCTTCCTGGGCTCACATCCGATGCGAGGGTCTGATGGCGAACAGGGATTGCCCGTATTCGACCGGCTGCCCATTCTCCACATAGATGCGGACAATCTCCCCGGCGGCCTCCGACTCGATCTCATTCATCAACTTCATAGCTTCGATGATGCACAACGGTTGTCCCACTTCGACGACATCTCCGACTTTCACAAACGGCGGCGCGCTGGGAGAGGGGGC
>JAIQGB010000169.1 GCA_020072905.1 Terriglobia bacterium
AATGCAACAATCTGTCCGGCTGTCGGCTTGCCGCGAATATCGATTTGAATCTCCCGTCCGACCTCGGTGAGCGTGGGTGGCACATAGCCGAGGCCGATGCTCTTCTTCAGGAATGGAGCGTAGGAACCGCTGGTGACCCGGCCCACGGACTTTCCATCGACCAGAATGTTGAAACCATCGCGGCAAATGCCGCGATCCGTCATCTCAAAGCCCACCAGCTTTTTTCGTGTGCCCTCCAGCTTCTGCCTGGCCAGGACTTCTCGACCCAGGAAGTCACCTTTGTCGAGCTTGGCGATCCAGCCCAGGTTGGCTTCGAGCAGCGTGGTCTCCTCGTCGAGCTCGTGACCGTAGAGCGCGTAGCCCGCCTCCAGGCGCAGGGTGTTGCGCGCCCCCAGCCCGACGGGCACGAGTCCCTCGGGCTTGCCGGCTTCGAGCAATTCGTTCCAGACGCGTTCCGATTGGCCTGGGGCGAAATAGAACTCGAACCCGTCTTCGCCGGTGTAACCCGTGCGCGCGAGCAAGCCTTCCACACCGCAACAGGTCGCAGGCTTGAACCAGTAGTAGCGCAGGGAAGAGAAATCCGTAGCCGTGACCCGGGCCAAGATCGCCACCGAGCAGGGCCCTTGCAGGGCAAGCTGCGAATACTGATCCGACACGTTGCGAACCCCGGCGTCATAGCTGTTGTGCTGGACGATCCAGGCAAAATCTTTATCGGTATTCGCCGCGTTGACGCAGAGGAGATAATGTTTCTCGCCCAGGCGGTGCACGATGCAGTCGTCCACCGCGCTCCCTTGCGGGTATATCAGCGCGGAGTATTGCGCTTGGCCGTCGTGCAATCGAGCGACATCGTTGGAAGTGACCCACTGGAGCAGACGGAGGGCCTCCGGCCCCTCCACCTCGATTTCGCCCATGTGGCTGACATCGAAGAGGCCCGCGCGCGTGCGAACCGCGACGTGCTCCTGAGTGATGCCGGCGTACTCGACGGGCATTTCCCATCCGCCGAATTCCACCATGCGCCCGCCCGCCGCCTTGTGCACGGCGTTAAGCGCCGTCCGCTTCAGTCCGACCCCCACCGGCGTGGCCAAATGCTCCCTCTCAGACAAGAATCGCGGCCTAAACGCGAGCCGCCAACCTAACATAGCGCCGCAGAAAGGGTCAAGCAAGCCGGAGAGGTTGAGATCCGCGAGCGACCCGGCGAGTTGATGCGTACGACGGCGGTTGATTTCACTCGCCCGTTGTCCGACAATGGGCTCGGGTACGCCCCGAATTCTGGCGGAAAGGCGAGGCATCGAGCGGATGGAATGGAAAGAGTTCAAGTGCATCGTCTGTGAACAACCCGAGGAGCGCTGCACCTGCCCCAAGTACTGCGCGCTCTGCCACTCCGACTACGGCCCACGACTGACCGAGGACGGCCAGTACTACTGCGTGGACTGCCGCGAAGCCTGCGATTACAAGACCCAGGACCAAGTGCGCTGAGGTCAGGCGGCACCCGGGGAAACCAAAATCCACACCGGGGCCGAGCGTCTTCCGGGCGGCGCGTGGCCCTCGGTACCACGTGATTACCCACCGTCGCGAACCCGTATCTTGCCGGGCAAGCGTTGCTTTCGCTCCGGCCAAACGCTACTATGCGAACAGGCGTGGGGGCGAAGAAGCCCGGCCAGGCGGCGCCCTCAGGGGAGACTTCCTCAACCCAGACCTGATTACCGCGTCGTGAAGGTCGCGCCGCGTCGGCAGCGCATTCATGTCATCATCCGTCCGGACCTTGCGCATCGAAATCTCCAGCGAGCCGCGGCTCCTGCACGTCCTGCGGGGTGTGGTAAAATACCGTGCGAAGCAGGCCGGATTCAGCGATTCGGACGCCGACTGCTTGGCTATGGCCATCAGCGAAGCGGCCAGCAACGTGATCCGCCACACCTTGGGGAATCGTCACGACGATCGTTTTGCGCTCGAGGTCAACACCTACCCCGACCGCATGGAGTTTATCCTGGAGGACACCGGGCCCAAGGTTCAGCCCGAGTCCATCCGGCCGCGCGCGCTCGAGGATGTCCGGCCGGGGGGCCTCGGCACGTACTTCATTAAGTGCTTCGTGGACGCCAGCTCCTACGACGAGAGTTTTCCCAACGGGAACCGTCTGAAGCTGGTCAAATATCTTTCACCGAAAGTAGCCGACCGTCATGAAAGTGCTGGTCCGGATCACGGATAACAACACGATCATCGATTGCACGGGGGACGTGGACCTCTACAGTTCGCCGCAGTTGCGGGAGAAGCTGCTGGAATCGATGCGCGGCGCCAACTCCCGCGTGCTGGTCAACATGAGCGGCGTGAGCTACATCGACAGCTCCGGTATCGCCACGCTGGTCGAGGGCCTGCAGCTCTCCCAGAAGACCCGGACGCGCTTCGGCCTCTTCGGACTGCGCAGCAACGCGCGCTCGGTGCTGGAGCTCGCGCGCCTGAACAAGGTTTTCGCCATCTTCGACAACGAACAGGAAGCGCTGGAAAAGATTTCATCCACCGAACCTTTCAGCGGCTTGGCATAATCGCATCTTGAGAGTAACTTGCCTCGGGTCATGACGGGCGTCCTGGCCTTCATCGGTCGCAACACGAGGAGCTTGTTTCGCTACGCGAGCGGGCTCTACGAGCTTTCCGCGAAGACCGCCTTCTGGGCCTTTGTCGCGCCGTTCAAGGGCCGCGGCCTGAAGTGGGGCAGCGCCCTCCACCAGATGGTTCTGGTGGGCTACAACGCCGTCCCCATCGTTTCTCTCATCGCCTTTTTCATCGGCATGGTGCTGGCCTTTCAGGGCGCCTACCAGCTGGAGAAATTCGGCGCCAGCTATTTCGTGGCGGCGCTGGTGGGCGTTTCGATGACGCGCGAGCTCGGGCCGCTCATCACCGCCATCGTGATCGCCGGACGGTCGGGATCGGCGTTCGCCGCGGAGCTGGGAACGATGAAGGTCTCCGAAGAAATCGACGCGCTGGAGGTGATGGGTCTCAACAGCGTCAAATACCTCGTGGTGCCCAAGTACCTCGCCATGCTCATCATGATGCCTTGCCTGACCTTGCTCGCGGACCTGGCCGGGATCCTGGGCGGCGCGAGTTTCGGGCTCTACCAGCTCGAACAGACGTTTTCGATGTATGTGCTCGCCACGCGCGACGCGCTGGTCATGCGCGACATCTCGACGGGCCTCGTCAAGAGCGTGGTGTTCGGGCTCACCATCACCACCGTCGGCTGCTATCAAGGCTTCGCCGTCGAGGGTGGCGCCGAAGGCGTGGGCAAGGCCACCACCTCTTCCGTGGTCATGTCGATCTTTCTGGTCATCGTGGCGGACGTACTGTTCACGGCGCTTTTCTACTACACGGGCTGAGCTATGGCGAACGACGCAGCTGAACCGATGATCCGCGTGGCGGACCTCGTTACCCATTACGACGAGCGGCGCATCCTCAACCACGTCAGCCTCGAGATCATGCCGGGCGAGACGATGGTAATCCTGGGCGGGAGCGGCACCGGCAAGTCCACGCTGTTGCGCCACATGACGCGCCTGGAGATTCCCACTTCCGGCCACGTCTACATCAAGGGCCAGGACGTCTGCCACATGCCCGAAGAACAGTTCAACCAGATCCGGCGGAAGATCGGGATGCTTTTTCAGAGTGCCGCACTGTTCAATTCCATGACCGTCCAGGAGAATGTGGCTCTGCCCTTGCGCGAGCTGACGCAGCTCGAGGAGCCCACCATCCGCATCATGACGCGCATCAAGCTGGATCTGGTGGGCCTGAGCGGCGTCGAGCGCTTCATGCCCGCACAATTGAGCGGCGGAATGAAAAAGCGCGCGGGCTTGGCGCGAGCCCTGGCCATGGACCCGGAAATCCTGCTCTTCGACGAACCGTCGGCGGGGCTCGATCCCATCACCGCCGCAGGCATTGACAGCCTGATCTTGAAATTAAAGATGGCGTTCCGGATGACGATCGTCGTTGTCACGCACGAGCTGGCCAGCGCCTTCGTGATTGCCGATCGGATCACCGTCATGCATGAGGGAGAAATCATCGTTGTGGGCACGCCGGAAGAAGTGCGCAACAGCCGGCACCCGCGCGTCCAGCAGTTCTTGAATCGTGTGCCCGAGGGCAATGAGAGAGACGTCAAGGCCTACCTGCGCTCGCTGACGGAATCGGGATTCTGATGTCGGCGGCAGGGAAAGGGTAGAGCGGTCTGTGGCGACGGCAGCGGTATCGCACGAACGAGGGTAGACGCATGGCAAAAAAAGACGAGGAAATCAAAGTCGGCGGGATGGTCATCCTGGCCTTCATCCTCTTTCTGACGGCGCTGGTCTTCGTCGGCGGCGTCAACCTCCTGCGCCGGAGCCGGGTCACCTACACCACCTACTTCAAGTTCGCGGGCGGCCTCGAGCCGGGCGCCTTCGTGCGCTTTGGCGGGCTCAAAGTGGGGACGGTGCAGGCGGCGGAAATCGACAAGGATGACCCCACGCGCATCCGCGTGCGGCTCTCCGTCAACCCCCGAACGCCCGTGCGCACCAATTCGCAAGCGCGCATCTCGACGCTGGGCTTTCTGGGTGAAAACTACGTCGAGGTCTCGCCGGGTACGAAGGATGCCGCGCTTCTCCCGCCCGGTGGCGAAATCCCCTCGGCCGAAATCGTCCAACTCGCCGACGTCTTCAACAACGTGAACAACATCACCCTGAACGCTAACAAGCTGGTGGGCAACCTCGATCAGCGCATTACGCAGCTCTCCGACAACGCCAACCAGCTCATCAACAACCTCAACACGCTCGTGGGAGGGGAAAACCGCGCGCACATCCAGTCGGCGATTAACAACATCGACGCCATGCTGGCGGAGAACCGCCCGCACCTTAAGAGTTCTCTCGCTTCGATCGATACGGCGAGCGCCAAGCTGCCCGCCACCCTCGACAACGCCAATCAGACCATCACCCAAACCAAGATGCTCGCCACCAATCTGAACTCCACCATCGAGGAGAACCGCAAGGAGATTCGTGAGGCCCTGATCAATCTCCGCGCCTCGCTCGTCCAGGCGCAGCACCTGATGGGCGACATGCAGGACCTGCTCGACGCGAACCGTGGCAACCTCGATGAGGCGCTGGAAAATATCCGCGTGAGTAGCCAGAACCTGAAAGAATTCACCGATCAGGTCAAGCGGCAGCCCTACAGCCTGATTCGGGTGAAAACGCAAAAGGACCGTGAACCGCCGATCGGAAAGTAACAACTGCTGCAGGGATGTGCGTCGGTCCGGTGCTCGCCCCGCGCGGAGTTCCATAAGCCGCGAGGCACGCCCCCTGTACGACGGTTCCTTACGCTAGTATGGTGCACTGATCCAACATGGGCCGGCTTCATCTCTTCGAATTCTGCGATCTGGCGTGGTTCCCGGCGTCGTGGCGCGCTTACACGACAGATCTGAATTTTTCCTTTGCTGCCCAATTCCGCGTGTTCAGGCCTATGGTTCCGCAACTGTGGCGGGTGCTGAAGAACCTGGACTGCCGGAGCATCATCGATCTCGGGTCCGGGAGTTCCGGCCCGCTCCCGTTGGTTCAGAAGCAGCTTGAGGCTGAGGAGCACTATCCCGTCACCATCACACTCACGGACAAATTCCCAAACCTTCAGGCGCTCCGCGGAGTGGCCGCAGCGTCGCAGGGGAAGGTGCGATATGTGGAAACCTCGGTTGATGCCATGGACGTTCCGGCGGAACTGACGGGGTTTCGAACCCTGTTCGTCACGTTCCACCATTTCCCACTCGACGCCGCGCGCCGAGTTCTTGCTGACGCCGCCCGCAAACGGGTAGGGATCGGTGTTTTCGAGTACACGGAACGCAGTCTGGTCTGGTTTATCGCAATTCTCTTGCTGCCCCTCTATCTGTGGCTGACGGTGCCGTTCATGCGACCGTGGTCGTGGGAGAGGCTGTTGTGGACCTACCTTCTGCCTTTACCCATCCTGTTTGCCCTCTGGGATGGCCTGGTGTCGTGTCTGAGGACGTACTCACCGGCGGAGTTGCAGCAACTCACGCGTTCGATCGAGTGCCAGGACTACTCCTGGGAGATCGGGAGGATTCGGTCGTTCGGCGCGTGCCGGATAACCTACCTGTTTGGCCACCCGACCAATCCTGAGCTCAACGCGTCATAGACTGACCAGAATGTCCCTCACGAGGGGGCGGAGGAGTGGACCTGTGGGTTCACTTCTTACGAACAGCCTGAAGCAGGGCGCTGCGGACTAGCGCGGAGGGTCTGGGAACCTGCTTCACGTGGTATTTGCGGCAGGCCTGGATGGTGGTCTTCAGATTCTCCAGGTAGGCCAGGCAGGGCTGGCAGCCTTTCAGGTGACGCTCCAGTTCGCGGCAGTTTTTGACGGGCAGATCGCCGTCAAGGTATTCCGACAGCGCGGCGAAAATTCTTTTGCAGCGTGGGTCAGCCATGGTTTTCGCTTAGCGCCGCCATCCTGGCGGCAGCGAACAAGATGCCGGCTGGAAGCCGGCGCTACGACCGCGCGCGCTCCTTTTTCGAGAAGTACTTCTCCAACTCATTCCGCACAAAGACGCGCGCGCGGTGCAGGCGCATCTTAACGGTATCCTCGGAAATCTCCATCACCTCGGCCACTTCGCGAGTATCAAGTTGTTCCATGTCGCGCAGGATGAGGACCAGCCGGTAGGGTTTGGGCAATGCCAGCACCGCTCTCTCCAGCCGCTCACGCGACTCGCGGTGCAGGACCACTTCCTCCGGCGTGATGGCCCAGGACTTCGGCGCTGCCGGGCTTCCCACCTGGTGGTCGGGCATCAGGGCGTCGAGGGAGAGCATCTGCGCGGGAGCAAACTTGCTCTTTCGCCGGCTCATCAGGCACTGCGTTTTCGCCACCTTGTAGAGCCACACGGCCAGGGCACGCGCGTCGGGAAAATCCCTGAGCGAGCGCGCCAGCCGAACCAGAGTTTCCTGGGCGGTGTCCTCGGCATCTTCCGGATGTCCGCACACCTTCATCCCAAAGGCGTAGACCGCGCCTTGGAGCGATTCGATGGCGCGGTCCATTGACTCGGGACCGCCGCTTTTGAGAATCTCAAGTGCCTGTTCGACTTGGGCGTTCATGCGCGTCATTGATCGGCAGAGCGGGCCGCTGTACCGTTCAATTCGATACTAGCACAGCCCTCAGGCCTCGTGATGTCGCACTCGGATGGCACTTTCTCGCCTCGCATACGTCGGAGAGGGATTTCCGAAAGAGGATCAGTGAACCGAACTTGACGGCGTGCCAGGACGCGCCGGAGCCCCGCCCCGAAAGTGCAGCAGGCGGAAAAATGGGATGCCGAGGCCGACGACCCCCACGCCCAGAAGGGCCTGCATTGGACTGCGGACGGCAAGCAGCGCCAGCAGCGCCGCGACGAGGGTTAGAAAAAGCACGGCGGTCCAAGGGTATCCGAAGGATCGCACTTGACTCTTGTCCGCGCGCCGCCGGATCACGAACAGCCCCGCCACAGTCAGTCCGATAAAGATGACGGCCACGAAAATGAAGTAGGCGATGATCTGGCCGAACGTTCCGAGGGCCACGAGCAGCCCGGCCACGAGAGCGTGCAAGGCGATGGCACGCGCCGGCGTGCCAAAGCGCGGATGGATCGCCGCCACGCCCGGAAAAAACAGGCCGTCCAGGGCCATCGCGTAATAGACCCGGGGCGCCATCATGATGGCTCCGGCGAGGCTTCCGAGAACGCAGGCAACGACGATGGCGGCGAGCAGCAGTCCGCCCGCCGGGCCGAAAATGCGCGCGCCGGCTTGGGCCACGAAAGTCTCGTCGGAAGTGACACTCTCAATCGGCACGACGTAGATAAACGCCGCACTCAGAAGAACATACACGAGTGTTACGCCCAGGACTCCGAGCCCCAAGGCGCGGGGCAGATTGCGCTCGGGGTCGCGAATTTCGCCTGTGATCTTGCTGACGTCCCACCAGCCTCCGAAGGAGAAGAAGGCCGCCACGAAGCTCGCGCCGAGCGCGCCGAGCAGCGGCTCGGCCCCCGGACGTTGCCCGACGAAGGGCAGGAAGTGGCTCCAGTCTCCCGCGCGGGCAGCGAAGGCCCAGAAGGCCAGCAGCCCGATAACAGCGAACTTGAGAATGGTTAGCCAGCGAATTAACAATGCGCCCAGCAGTGTATGACGAATGTTCAGGGCGGCGATGACCAGGATCGTAACGATCGCTGCTATTTTCTCAGCGTGGGGCGAGAGCCGGATCATATAAGCGAGGTAGCTCGTCATGCCCACGGCCAGCGCCGCCGTCACGCCGGGATCCAGAACAAGGAACGACATCCAGCCATACAGGAACGCCGGCCGCGGGCCAAAGGCCTCTCGCAGATAAACATACCCACCACCCGCCGCCGGGAAGCGCGCCGCCAGCTCGCCGTAACAGACGGCGCCGCTCAAAGCCATCATGCCCATGACGGTCCAGACAATGAGCAGCCAGAAGGGCGAGCCGAGGGAGCGCGCCATGCCCGCTGGCGTCAAGAAGATTCCCACGGCGATAGCGTCGCCCGCCCCTGCCGCG
>JAIQGB010000170.1 GCA_020072905.1 Terriglobia bacterium
AAACGGACAGCACCGGGGGAATGGGGATCTACGGCCTGGCGACGGCGGCCACGGGGACGACGTTCGGGGTGCGAGGCGACGTGTTGAGCCCCAGCGGTCGGGGCGTGTACGGCAACGCCACAGCAGGCACGGGGGTGACGTACGGGGTGCTGGGCATTGCGGCGAGCACCTCCGGGATCGGGCTGGCCGGACAGGCGACGGCGGTGACGGGGAGCACGATCGGGGTGCGCGCGGTGAACAGTTCGCCGGCGGGCACGGCAGCGATCTTTGATGCGCTGGGCGGCGGGAAGATCCTCAGCGGTCGCACCACCGGCTTCGTAGAGAAGTTCAGCGTCGACGGGAGCGGCAACGTGACGGCAGGTGGAAGTGTGATATCGAGCGGCTCCTTCTCAACCGCCACGGGCGCGGTCTCTGCCGCCGGCGGTAGCTACAGCGGCACCACCGCCAACCAGATCGTCAGCGTGCTACAGAGCGGCATTGGCAGCGGGCTCACGGCGACAACGCTAAGCCCCGATGCCGCCAGCGCCGCGATTCGGGGATATGCCACAAACTCTCAGTACCTTCCGACGCAAAGCGCGCAGAACGGCGTGTACGGCTACTCCGCGGCCTATCTAGGTGCTGGCGTCAAGGGCGAGACTTCTGGGAGTTCAGGGGTTGGTGTCAGAGGCGAGGTCGTCAGCCCGCAGAACTACGCCATCGGCGTCCAAGGGATCACGATCAGCCCCTCCAATGTCTCTTCCGGCGTGGAGGGCAGAGCTACGGAAGAGGCCAATGGGGCCCACGGTGTAAGAGGAATCTCCTCCGCCCCGGTGGGAATTGGCAATGGCGTGTGGGGAAGCGCGGCTAGCGTCTCCGGTGCTGGCGTCTACGGGTCCAATTCCTCTGCTACGGGCGGATCGGGTGTGAGTGGTTACGCCCCGTATGGCATTGGCGTGAACGGGAATGGGAGCACCGGTGTAAAAGGGAGTGGAAATCCCGGCGTTAATGGGCAGAACGGCATGTCCGGTGTTGGCGTCCTAGGAGAAGCTACGTCGACCGGCTATTACCTTGGCACTGGCGTCAAGGGGGTCGCGGCTACCAGTCAGGATGGCTCGACCGGGGTGTTTGGTGATGCGACTTCCTTGACCGGCGCTAACATCGGGGTGCGCGGGCGCTCCGCTGGCACGAATGGCATCGGAGTCCTAGCTGAAGTCACGGGTAACGCCTTCACGACTTATGCAATTAAGGCCACGGCGCAGAGCCCGTTCGGCGCCGTCATCTCCGCGGTGGGCAGCAACGGTTCTGCAGGACTGTATGCTGAAACGGACACGGACATCACAGGCGATTTCAACCGGACGGGAGGCTTCGACACCGATCCCATCCTGCAGGCGCGTGTTGGGAGCGACATTCGGTTCAAGGTCCTGGGGAACGGCAACGTGTACGCCGACGGGACGTTCACGGGTGGTGGGGCGGACTTTGCCGAGGCCATGGCGGTGCGCGGCGAGCGCGACCAATACGAGCCGGGAGACGTCCTGACCATTGATCCGACGGGCGACCGCCAACTCACGCTCCCGAACCAGGCGTATTCAACCCAAGTCGCGGGGATCTACTCGACCAAGCCGGGGATGCTCGGACGACCCTACCCGATGGACGGCCCTCGTCTCGATCAGGGCATTCCGCTGGCGGTGGTGGGAATCGTTCCCTGCAAGGTAAGCGCGGAGAACGGCCCCATCGCGCGTGGAGATCTGCTGGTGACGTCCTCGACGCGCGGCCACGCGATGAAAGGTACCGACCGCGGCCGGATGCTGGGCGCTGTCGTCGGCAAAGCGCTCGAACCGCTAGCCTCGGGTACGGGCATCATTCAGGTCCTCGTAACGTTGCAGTGAGGAGCGGCTGGGCATAGGAAGACGACAAGCGAATCGCGATGCGCCCTCGTTGGGCGGTTCTCGAACCGCCCCTACAACCTGCCTCGCCGCTGACACTTATCCGCCCTTACCACTTCTGAACAACTGAATTTCCTCCTCTCCCGCTTCCCTACCCATCTGGCATGGGCAGCACCGCCATCATCCTCAGCATACTTGCGAACAGCCTACGGCTCAGGTGCCCTTCGGCCAATAGTAGCGCGCGTGTTTCACCAGCCGTCGGCCGGTCTTCACCAGCCGCTGCTGGAGACTCGTCAACGACGAGTTGGTGATCCTCTGGGGCAGCAGGAGTCGCCGCCACAGGTTCCCCAGGTCGTAGGCGATCACGCTCAGCCACAACCGCACTTCATTCGCCTGGAACCGGTGGCAGCTCAGCCGCGTCATCTTCGCTCACAACCTCGACAATTGTGCAAGGCGCACCCTCCAGGAAACAAATGCGAAAGTCGTTTGTTTCCCGTCATCACTTACGGCACAGCCTGCCGTCCCCTGCTCGGAAACAATCCTCTGCAGTCATTCAGCGACAGCCTTTAGCAATCCGGGCCCAGGGGCCCTGTGCGGAGATTGAGATTGGTCGTGATTCACGCAAGCTGACCTGAGCCCTAATTCACCTGTTTTTGGACGATTAGATTGGGGAGCTTGCGACCCTTGCAGATCAGGCGGTTGCGTGGCGAGTGCGCGAGAGGTTTTTGGGCAAGCCAGCGCAGGCACGTTGGGCGGTGCCCTTACCGATGCTCAACTCTGCTGAAATCGCAGCCCAGGAGCACCCCTGAGCGCGCAGGGAGGCCACTTTAGAAGCGTCCACCACGACACGGGGCCTCCCGAGGTGCCTCCCGCGGGTTCTGGCGAGCGCAAGCCCCGAACGCACGCGGTCCCGTATCAGTTCCCGCTCAAACCCCTGCAAGGCTAGCGAAGATGCCAAACACAAGGCGCCCGTTCGGCGTCGAAGTGTCCACGCCCTCGTGGAGGCTTACGAAGTCAATTCCTAAGGCGCGGAACTCATCAAGGGCGTTCACTAACTGGCACAGGCTGCGAGCGAAACGGTCGTAGCGGTAAACAACCGCGGCATCCACCAACCGCTTCCGGCAGTCGGAAAGCAGGCGATCCAACGCCGGTCGATGCTCCTTCGATCCACTGATCCCCTCGTCCACGTACTCCCCCACGATCTTCCACCCGCGTCGGCGACAATATTCTCGGACCTCATCGAGCTGCATATCAGGATTCTGACCGTTGTGGGTGCTTACCCTTGCGCAGATGGCAGCTCGTTTCATCGCTTGCCTCCCTTCGTCCCTTTGCGAGGGCGGCCGCCGCGTTTACCCCACTTGATAAGCTCCTGCTTCGAGTGCCTGCTTGCGCGAGCCTGTCCACCGAGTCGGGCCCAAGCCTGTCTCTGCTCGGGGGTTGTCTTCCGGGCCCGCGCCTCTCCTCCAAGCTGGCCCAACGCAACTGCATGAGGGTTCTTCATGCCGCCTGTAATACTTAACGGTAAGTATGTTCGTCAAGAGTTTTCTGAGATCCCACACAAAACCCCAGGAGTCGCCCGGAATCCTTTTCTCGGAGACATTGGCGATGGCGGAAGCGCAGGGCAGTGGCGCGACAACGAACGCACATAACGGCGAGTGACGGGGCTCAACCAAGCGCTTGGTTTGACCGCGGAGGAAAGGAAGCCGAGTCTTGGTGCAAGCGGTCAGAATCTCTCTTCGGCGGTGATCGGCAGCCAGGGGGTATCCCCCGACTTCTGCCCGCCGAGTTTTTCTGTGACTTTGCTCCCGGCCCTCACTTCAAAATGAAAATGAAAAAAGAAAAATCAAAAAAACATTTGAACAAAAATCAAATCACTAGAGGTTTCAAAACACGTTCCCGATCTCCGGGTGCAGCCCTGCACTGAAGTCACCCGTCAAGGCCTGTCGAATCAAGCCTGAAGTTTCTTCTCCGCCTTGTCTTGGGCTAGCCGGATGAGCGACCCGCTTGTTCAAATGTATGGCCAATATCAAAAGAGGATTGAAGGACGTCGTGAGGACTCCTACAAAAGCATGAGCTGACTTTGCGGATACGGTATGTTCGGATGTTTTACTTTTCAAAAGGTCCGTAAGTAGGGGAAGTGGCCCAATACTTTCAATGACTTACAACCCGTATCGCGCGAGGGTTTTCAACGGAGAAAACCTAGATCAGTCTCAGAAGTGCTGAAGACGCACAGCCTCGTCTCGGCTGGAGGTGCGCCATGCTCGCCACCATCGTCCTATTTGCCGTCGGGCCAGTACTGATGCTGCTCGCCGGGCTCTGGCTTTTCGGCGAGCGTTGGCGTCTTCTGCATTCTTCCATCTGGCGGAGGATGCGCGAAGGCAGCATCGGGCTCAACGCCCTGCATGCCTACGTGTACGGCCGCTGGACCAGTCAATGGGGATTTCTTTTTCCTTGCGCCCCAAAATTCTACGCATGCCGCGCTGGAAGGAATCGAGGTAAGTGTAATAAACGGGGGTGATGTACAGCGTAATGAGCTGGGAGACGACCAGCCCGCCGACTACTGCCAGGCCGAGGGGCCGCCGCGATTCTGCTCCGGCGCCGAAGCCTAGGGCAATGGGCAGCGTTCCCATCAACGCGGCCATGGTGGTCATCATGATGGGGCGAAAGCGAACCAGACACCCTGCGTAGATCGCTTCGTAGGCATTCTTTCCCTCTCGCCGCTGGGCCGCCAGCGCGAAGTCGATCATCATGATGGCGTTTTTCTTCACGATGCCGATCAGCATGATGATTCCCACGAAGGCATAAAGGTTCAGATCGATGTGGAAGATCATCAAGGTGGCGAGGGCCCCCAGGCCGGCAGAGGGCAGGCCAGAGAGAATGGTGAGAGGATGAATGAAACTCTCATAGAGAATTCCCAGCACAATGTAAATCACCAGAATTGCCATGATGAGAAGAATGCCCAGGCCCTTTAAGGATGACTCAAAGGCCTGGGCGGCGCCTTGGAAGCTGGTGCTGACCGTGGCCGGCAAGACGCCGGATGCAGCCTTCTCGACCGCCGCGACGGCATTCCCCAGCGCGATGCCGGGTTTGAGGTTGAAGGACAGAGTCACGGCCGGCAACTGGCCGAGGTGATTGACCGTCAGAGGGCCGACGCTCCGCGTGAGTTTCGCCACTGCATCGAGCGGCACCAGGGCGCCGCTGGGTGACCGGATATAGAGCAGCGATAAAGCCCCGGGGGCCCGCGGATATTCCGGAAGGAGTTCCATGATGACTTGGTAGTCATTGTTGGGCGCGTAGATCGTAGAAATCTGGCATAACGCCTCTTGGACCTGCTGCGCTGTCAATCCCAACCGGGCCACGCGGTCCCTGTCCATCTCCACGTTCAACTGGGGCTTTTGAATCTGCAGATCGCTCGTCACATCCTGGAGTTCCGGCAACTCGCGCAGCCTGGCTTCCAGCACCGGAGCAGATTTGAAGAGTTCGGCTGTGTTCGGGCTTTGCAGCGCGAACTGGTACTGGCTCTTCGTGAGGTAGCCGCCAATGCGAATCGGAGGAGGGTTTTGAAGGAACACCCTGATGCCGGGCACGACAGTGAGTTTGGGCCGGAGTTCTTGGATGATTTCGTCGGCGCTCAACAACCGTTGAGAGCGGGGCTTCAGTCTGATAAATACCCGGCCGTTATTAGTCGTTGACCCCGCAGGGCCCGAGCCTACGTTGGAACTGAAGGAATCGATATTCGGGTCCTGAGCAACGAGGGCGGCGATTTGCTGCTGTAGGCGAACCATCTCATCAAAGGAAGCGCCTTGCGCTGCCTCGGTGACGCCGAAGATCTGATCCGTGTCTTCGCTGGGCAGGAAACCTTTGGGGATGACGAAGAAAAGGTAGCCGGTCGCCACCAGAATGACGATCGAGAGAGTGAAGGTGGCGAACCGGTGGCGAAGAATGGCGCTCAAGCTCCACTTGTAGACCTGCAACATGCCTTGAAACACCCGCTCGGAGGAAGCGTACAGACGACTTTGGCGCTCTTCGCTGGGAGGCCGTAGAGCGCGGCTGCACAGCATCGGCGTCAGAGTCAGAGAAACAAAACCCGATACCAGGATAGCAACGCCGATGGTCACGGCGAATTCATGCAGCAAGCGCCCCACAATCCCCCCCATAAAGAGGACCGGAATGAAGACTGCCGCGAGTGAGAGTGTCATGGACACGATCGTGAAGCCGATTTCGCGCGACCCGCTGCGAGCGGCTTCAAGAACCTCCTCGCCCTGTTCCACGTGGCGGACGATGTTCTCCAGCATGACGATCGCGTCGTCCACCACGAAGCCCACGGAGAGGGTCAGTGCCATCAGAGAGAGGTTGTCAACGCTATAGTCGAGCAGATACATGAACGCAAAAGTTCCCACGATCGACATGGGCAGCGCCAAGCTGGGGATGACAGTGGCAGAGAGATTCCTCAGAAAAAGGAAAATGACCAGGATTACCAGGCAGACTGTCAGGAGGAGCGTGAACTCGACGTCATGCACCGATTTCCGGATCGATTCGGAGCGGTCATAGCGGATGTCGAGATTGACGGAGGCCGGCAGTTGGGCCCGGAACGAAGGCATCAGGCGCTTGATGGAATCCACCACTTCCACGGTGTTGGTGCCAGGCTGCCGTTGGATGGCCAGCGTGATGGCGCGACGGTTGTTGAACCAGCCTGCGATCTTGTCGTTTTCCACGCTATCGATCACGCGGCCCAACTGCTCCAAGCGTACCGGTGAGCCATGGCGATAGGCCACAATCAGGGGGCGGTAGGCGGCGGCATTGAAAAGCTGGCCGTTGGATTGGATGGTGAAGGCCTGATGACTTCCCCACACCGTGCCAGTAGGCAGGTTGACATTCCATTGCTGCACCCTATCCGCGGCTTCGTCGATGCCGATCCCGCGCGTGGAAAGTGCCTTAGGGTCGACCTGGACACGGACAGCATATTTCTGGGCGCCGAATACCTGTACCTGGGCCACGCCGCTCACCATCGAGATGCGCTGGGCGATGAACGTATCCGCGTACTCATTCACGGTGGAAAGCGGAAACGTATCGGAATTCAGGGAAAGGTAAAGAATCGGCTGATCGGCGGGATTAACTTTGAAATAGGTGGGCGGGCTCGGCAGTTCCGGCGGCAACTGCCGGGAAGCGGCGGCAATCGCCGATTGCACGTCCTGGGCCGCAGCGTCAATATCGCGATTGAGGGAAAACTGCAGGGTGACCTGCGTGACCCCCTGGGCGTTGGTGGAGGTCATGGAATCCAGGCCGGCAATCGTCGAGAACTGCCGCTCGAGGGGCGTGGCCACCGCCGAGGCCATCGTGTCGGGATTGGCTCCCGGCAGGCTCGCGCTCACCTGGATGGTGGGGAAATCAACGTTGGGCAGATCACTGACCGGAAGCGCCCGGTAGCCGACGATGCCAAACAAAAGAATCGCCAGCATGACGAGAGTCGTCATGACGGGCCGACGAATGAAGAGTTCAGAGATGTTCACGGCTCAAAAGTTGCGATTGCCGCGGGGCAGGGGAGCGTCCTTGGAGAACTGCTCGTTCGCGAACCCCACAGCCTGACCGTCGGCGGCCACCTCCCCCTCACCTTACAGAGAGGTTCTCCGCGGAAGGGGGCGCGAGTTCAGGGACAGGTCTAGTCAAAGGATATCGTCGGCCAGAGGTCGAGTCAAGGATATTGGAACGGCCGCGGCTTGACGGCTTTGCGCCTCATGTTTTACTTTCTATAAGTTCGATTTGCAGGCCCTCTGCGCCCAACTGGCCAACCACACTTGGACCGCAACAACTGGATTCAAGGTGGTGCTTCAGCAGGCGGGCGATCTTCACTTGGATAATCTCTTCCTGGGTATTCCCCAACCCGAGGGATCGCTCAGCTTCAGTTACGACGTCTATAACGGCTTGGCCGACCAGGTGGACACCAGAATTTCCATATTCCACTTCCCGGCTGACCGAAACCGTACTCCTAACCGCCACCGAACGCAATTGTCAGTGGGGTTTGCCGTGCCGGGCGCTTCCTCGGGCCGCGGCACGGGTCCTTTTTCCCTCTCCCGAGAACCCCAAAGACCGCAACTGCCCCCTTTCGCCCCGTGCCTCCGACACTTTTCCTGCCTCTGCCTCCCTGGTCACTGAAATCCGCTCCGGCCCGCGGTTCGCCTACCCCGCTGGCGAGAGTAGCAAGTCAATCCGCCGAACCATCGCGGTGAACAAGCGTCGCGCCAGATGACCCTCTGCCAGCAGCAGCCAATAATGGCGGGCATGCTTGATCAGACGTCCGCCGGTCTTCACCAACCGCTGCTGCAAGCTGGTGAGCGACCAGTGGTCAACCCTCTTCGGCAGCACTAATCGTCGCCACAGGTTGGCCAAGTTGTGGGGACTCACACTCAGCCAGAGCCGTACCGAGATCGATGGCAGCTCAGCCGCGTCATCTTCACCGCCTGCTTGCCTTCCTTGATCCACTGCTCCGCCGTGCCGCGTTTGTTGTAGAGACGCACCACGGCCCGGCTGTCTGTCTCCAGGTTGGTCACGATGAATCCCACCCGCGGGAACAACTCCCCAAAGTGGAACTCCACCTTCGCTACCACCCGCCGCGCCGTCTGCCAACTCGCCGCTTGGTACAGGAAGCCCTTGTACCTGACCACCGGCTTGTGAGTCGGTCCTCCCACTGGCGGCGTCAACAACTCCACGATGTCCCTCTCCAGGGTGTCATTGGCCGGGATGCGGATGGCATACTTCACGCCCCGCTCTTCCAGCGCCTGGTAGATCTCCGGCTTGGCGAAGGCCGCATCGGCCCGGAACACCACTTCTTTGACTTGGTCCTGTTACGGTTCGATCTCAGGTAACAAAAGCTCATCCCAGCCCTCGGCGCTGTGCACGTTGCCGGGCCGTAATTTGGCCGCCAGACAATCACCCTCGCGATTGAATAGCAGCAGTGGGTGATAGCAGGTCGACTCGAAATGCCTGTTGTAGGCGCTGTGCTCCTGCTGGCCGTAGAATGGAATCTCGGTGCTATCCATGTCCAGCACCACCCGCCGCTGCGAATCCACCGATTCCGCCTTGGCAATCAAGTCCCGGCTGATCGCATTCAGGCCGACCAGGTTTTCCTCCTGCGCCAGCACTTCCGTCTCGAATGACTGGAGGCGGGACGTCAGGGCTGCGCCACGCTCCCAGATCTTCTCCGAACCAATCAGCCGGAAGGTCGTCTTGCGCTAGCCGCTCGGCGTCGTTGACGTCTTCGTAGCCTGCTAGGCGGCTGTACAGCGACTGCCGCAGCAGGTCAGCCAGGGGCAGCTGCGTGTTCTTCCCGCGGGGGTCGGTCAAGCGTTGTTCGATGAGTTCGCTGAATCCCAGACGTTCATCCAACTCCCGCACCAGAATCAGGCCACCGTCCGACGTAACCCGCGATCCCTGGAAATCGACCTTCAAGGAAGCGTTGAAGGAAAGCTGGAATGACGGGTTTTGTTTCTCACCCATAGGGTGCTGACCTCCGGAGCGTCTTCAGCACGTTGAAAGCCGCATGAACAAAGGTGCCGGAGATCAGCAAAGATCTAGTGGCCGAGAGTCATAACGGAAATCCGGGTTGAATTGGTGAGGCAGAAAAGTGGACGGCTAAAGGATCCTCGCGTGCTGACCCCGGAAGAATTCAAAGGCTTGCTGGTAGAGTTGAAAGAGCCGTACAAGACGATGGTAGGGCTCTCGAAGGGGTCAGTACTGGGCTTGATGGGGCACAAAATTGGGCACAGTCTAGAACCGTTCAAGAAGTTAGTCGCCCTAACTGATTGAGATATTTGGCTCCTCGGCCAGGACTCGAACCTGGAACCCTTCGGTTAACAGCCGAATGCTCTACCATTGAGCTACCGAGGAGTGGGCGGAGACGAAGCGCTCATCCTTCGCTCCGGGTCTTTTTCTTATAGCATAGCGCTGAAATTCGCGTCAACGCGCCGCATCAAATAGGGTCGCCGCTCGGACCATTCTCCGCTCAGGGAAACTCGTAACCGCCCGCAGTCGGCGCGGCGCACCTCCCAGACACCCACCTCGAGGCGCATTCAGCACCCGGTGCCGGCCCGTGCAGTCCAAGGAAAGGCAAAGGGTTGAAGGTTCGCTGCGGGGGGATCGAGGAGGCGGTTAGTCCTTCTTCTCTTCGGCTTTCTTCTCCGTGGTCCCGTCCATCCCACCACGGAGGGCATCCTTAAACTCTCGAATACCCTTGCCGAGCCCCTTCCCCAACTCGGGCAGCTTGCCCGGCCCGAAAAGAATCAGCACGATCAGCAAGATAAAAATAAGGTGGGTCGGTTGGAATAAACCTTCCACGGTGAAACCTCCTGGCCTGATCATTACCTCCCCGCGGCCCGGCGAGGAGACCGCGAGGAGCATCAAGTTATTATACTCCGCTCGCCCCCCAAACCCAATCACGATTTACGACGCGCGAAAACCATGTTGGTGGGAGGTTCGCCGCGCTCCTCGCACTTTTCGCGGTAGAGGGAGGCGTAGCTGGCCGTAAGGTAATGGTCCTGTGAATACCCGAGGCGCGAGGCGACACGGTCGATCCACGCCGCCGGGCCTTCCAACTCCAGGTAATTGCCGATCGGGGTTTCGCGCAGTTCGGCGAGTCCCTCAACGTTCTCGGGCCTGCGCTTGCCCAGAGCGAACACTGTCCGGTACTTCTCGTACTGGAAGGCCGGACAGAGGCCCAGTCTCTCGAGGATGCCGGCCAGGACCGAGCCGTCCTCAATCCGGGTTTCCATTTCCCGACGGGTTTTGTACGTCCGCGAACCGAACGGCGTGCTCTTGAAAGTCAAAAGCCACTCGCGCCCCGCCTGCCGCAAACGAAGCAGGCTGCGGGACCGCCAGAAACGCAGGTCGGGAAAATCGTAGAGGACGTTGCTCTCGAAGTGGCGCGGCCGCACGACGTGGAATCCCACTTCCCCCAGCCTCCGCCGCAGCGCGCGAAGATTCGAGACAACAAGCTTGATCTCTGTCTCACGGCGGTGATTCATGGCGAACCGAAGGAGGGCCTCAGGATTCCCGGTCAAGGATGAAGTCGGGTAGCGAGCGGAGCGCGTCCTTGTAAGTGGAGTCCGGAAGGGTGTCGAGCGAACTCCTCGCCTGCTCGGCAATCTCGCGCGCCTTGTCACGCGCGGCCTGGAGCGTCCCGTAGCGCTCGAGCATTTCCAGCACTTCGGAGTAGCTCACCGCTTGGAACCCGCCTTCGTCCAGGACGCGCAGAATCTTTTCGGCTTCCTCAGGCTGACAACGCTGCAAAAGATAGATGAGCGGCAGAGTCACTTTGCCTTCCCGCAGGTCGCTGCCGATGGGTTTCCCCAACTTCTCTTCTGAGGACGTGAAATCGAGCAAGTCGTCCACAAGCTGGAAGGCCAGGCCCAGGTTGATGCCGTACGATCCCAGCTTCATCTCAACATCTTCGCTCTGCCGCCCCAGAATCGCGCCCAGGCGCAGAGATGCCGAAAACAGGCAGGCCGTCTTGCGATAAGACAACTCGAAATACTCGTCCTCGCTCAGATGGAGCTTGCGCAGCAGGGTCAGCTGAAGCAGCTCGCCTTCCACCATCACCTGCGTGAGGCCGATGAGGACGTCCAAGATCCTGAAATGACGCTCGGCGAGAGCAACATTGAAAGCCTGCATGTAGAGCCAGTCGCCCGCCAGCACCGACATGTGGTTGCCCCAGCGCGAGTTGGTGGAGGGGCGGCCGCGGCGGGTGTCCGCTCCATCGATCACATCATCGTGGACGAGCGTGGCCGTGTGGATGAGTTCCACCACCGCTCCCAGCCGGATGGCGGCCGGCCCTCTGTACCCGCACAATCTCGAGGAGAGAAGAACCAGAGCCGGCCGGAGCCGCTTCCCACCGCCTCCGTGCAGATATTGACCGATTTCGGTGATGGCCGGAACGTTCGAAACGCTCTGCTGGCAGAACTCCGACTCTACCTTTTGCAGGTCATCCCGAACCAGGTCGAAGATTTCCTTGCCCGTCAAATTCTTGATGGAAGACAAGAGTTCATTCTCCGATGAGGGGCCCAACCCAACCCTCATTGCCGCCATTCACCGAAACCGCGAGGGGACATCCTGAAATGGTCATCGTCCCACAAAAATCCCGCGAAGGAAAGGGAGAAGTTCGATCACCAACGTTCGATGTCGTTGGGAACTGTCCGAGGGTGAGTCCGCCGCGACCCTCGGCGCGGCTAAGAGAGCCTGAAGAAGCGCTGAAAATTCTCCAATGCCTGCCGGCCCATTTCTTCCTCGCTCAGGTCGCGCAGCGCCGCCAGCGCGTGCGTCACCTCGCGGACATACGCGGGCTCGTTGCGCTTGCCTCGGTATGGAACCGGCGCGAGGTAGGGTGAATCGGTCTCGGTCAGGAGCCGGCCCAGGGGGATTGCGCAGGCCACAGCCCGCAGGTCGTCCGCCTTTTTGTAGGTGAGGTTGCCGGCGAAAGAAATGAGGAATCCCCAGTCCAGAAAATTGAACGCATCCTCGCGCGTTCCAGAGAAGCAGTGCAGGATCCCGCCCAAACCGTAGCTCTGCCAATGCTCCCGGATGAGTTCGCGCAGGTCGTCCCACGATTCGCGACAGTGGACGACGATGGGCAGCTTGATCTCCTGCGCGACCTCGAGCTGGCGGATGAGGACGCTGCGCTGAACGGCGCGCGGAGAGTGCTCGTAGCGATAATCCAAGCCGATTTCTCCGACGCCGATGACTTTGGGATCGCGGACGGCCCCGCGAAGTTGCTCGAAGTGATGCTCTGCGGCTTTCTGGGCCTCGTGCGGATGAATGCCCACCGTCGCGTAAATCCAATCGTGCTTCTCGGCAATGGGGACAGCGGAGGCCAGATCGTCCGGACCGCGGCCACCGCTGATGGCGAGCATATAGCGGAGCCCGGCGTCGCGGGCGCGCTCAATCACCGCCTCGCGATCCGCGTCGAAGGTTCCATCATCAAGATGGGCGTGGGAATCGAGCAGGAATTTGTCCATTGATTCATTGGTCCATTGATTCATTTCTTTGCCATCGCGTCCAGCGTGCTGCCCTTAATGGATCAATGATTCAATGGAGCAATGGAGCAATGGAGCAATCACTTGAGCCTTGCCCCAACCTCCACCTCTTCCCTGAACGTCACCAGCACGGGCTTCCCTTCTGGCCCGACGCTGGCCGCGACGATCATGCCGTTGGACTCGACGCCGCGCAGCTTGCGGGGCTGGAGGTTGGTGACAATGACCACCTTCATGCCGATGAGTTGCTCCGGCTTGTAGTATTCGGCGATGCCGGCGACCACCTGGCGCACTTCGCTGCCAATGTCCACCTGCAGCTTCATCAGCTTCTGCGCGCCTTGCACTGGCTCCGCAGATTTCACTTCGCCGACGCGCATCTCTATCTTGGCGAAGTCTTCAATCGAGATCTTCTGATCGGTTGATGCTTCCACAGTCTTTGCGACCTCCTTTTTTGGCGCTGCGACGGTGCGGGCACGGTCCGCCTCGGCGAGCTCCTCGAGCTTGGCGAGCGTCTTCTCCTTCTCCAGGCGAGGGAATATCGGTTCTGGCGCGCCGACACGGGTGCCGGTTTGCAGACCACCCCACCTAAGTTCGCTAAACCGCTGATCCTTGACTTGGCCTTCGCAGCCAAGCTGCTTCCAAATACGCTCGGCACCCTCAGGCA